>CAZAZP010000010.1:0-17533 GCA_964489695.1 uncultured Erysipelotrichaceae bacterium
TTAGCTATTTTTGATGCCCATTTAATGGTTTTAAGCGATCCAGAATATACTGGTCAAATTGAAAATAAAATCAAACAAGATCAAATAAATGCTGATTATGCCATTAAAGAAGTAGCCGATACTTTTATTAGTATCTTTGAAAATATGGATGATGATTACTTTAAGGAACGAGCTGCGGATATTAAAGATGTGACATTCCGTTTGACAGCCCATGTTTTAGGGGTAACTATTCCTGATTTATCTTTAATTAAAGAAGCGGTTATTATCGTGGCGGAAGACTTAACGCCCAGCGATACCGCGCAATTAAATCGACAATATACTTTAGGTTTCGCCACCGAAATTGGTGGTCGAACAAGTCACTCCGCGATTATGGCGCGTAGTCTTGAGATTCCAGCTGTAGTTGGTTGTCAGGGCTTATTGAAAGTAGCCAGTCATGGTGCTGAAATGATTCTTGATGCGGTGAGTGGTACAATTATTTTAAATCCGAGTGTAGCGGATAAAACTGAATATCAAAAGCGGGCAAAAGAATTTGCGGATTATCGTGAAAGCTTAAAAGCTTTAAAAGAACTAGCTAGTGTTACCGCCGATGGTGTGACAGTTGAAATTGCTGCTAACATTGGGACGCCAAATGATGTTACCGGTGTTATTGATAATGGCGCTGATGGCATTGGTTTATATCGAACCGAGTTCCTTTATATGGATAAAAGTAATTTACCAAGTGAAGAAGAACAATTCCAAGCTTACAAGTCTGTCTTAGCTAGTGTTAATCCAAAACCAGTCGTTGTTAGAACTTTAGATATTGGTGGCGATAAGAAATTACCTTATTTGCCCTTACCAGAAGAAATGAATCCATTCCTTGGTTATCGGGCGATTCGTCTTTGTTTAGATCGAACAGATATCTTCATTACTCAATTACGGGCCTTAATCCGCGCTAGTGCTTTTGGTAACTTACGAATTATGTTTCCCATGATTGCTACTGTTGATGAATTCCGCCAAGCTAAAGCGATTTACACGCAAGAAAAAGAACGCTTAATCGCGGAAGGGGTTAAAGTCGCTGATAACATCGAAGTTGGGATGATGGTTGAAATACCAGCCGCGGCGGTCTTAGCTGATCAATTTGCAAAAGAAGCGGACTTCTTCTCGATTGGCACTAATGATTTGATTCAATATTCCATGGCAGCTGATCGCATGTCCGAAAAAGTATCCTATCTTTATCAACCATTAAGTCCATCGATTTTACGGTTGATTAAACTTACAATTGATGGTGCGCATAAGGAAAATAAATGGTGTGGTATGTGTGGTGAAATGGCGGGAGATCCCCAAGCTGTGCCGCTCTTACTTGGTTTAGGTTTAGATGAATTTTCGATGTCAGCCTCGAGCGTCTTAGAAACTCGCCAGCTAATTCGTAGCTTAAAACAAGCTGAAATGCGTACTCTAGCTGAACAAGCTTTAAACTGTAGTACCAGCACTGAAGTGGAAGAACTAGTGACTAAACTCTAATTTAAAGTACATCGCTAGATGTACTTTTTTATTGCTTATTGATGAATCCATAGTATGATAGAGATGGTGATAAGATGACGCTGGAAAGCAAACGACGATTTATTATTAATACCTTATATTTTGGAATTATTTTCTTTTTAGTTTACTTTCTGACTAAATATATTTTAATTGATTTAATGCCTTTTATATTAGGCGCTGTTATCGCTTTATTAATTCGACCACTGATTTTAAAGTTACACCAATGGTTGAAGATTAATCAAAAAGTTTTAGCAGTGATTACACTTTTATCTTTTTATGTAATTGTTGGTTTAGTTTTAGCTTTATTGACCACTATTCTTATTAAAAACTTAGAAGGTTTTTTCCGTGCTTTTCCCGCCATTTTTGAAAACGATATTATTCCGGCCATTGAATATCTCTTAGAACGGTTTGAACAGTTATTTTCTAATTATGATGTTAATATTTCTGATCTTTTTGCGGAGTTTAATCAAGAGATTATTTCTACTTTAAGTAGTGTAGTTAAGTCGATGTCTAGTTTTGCGTTAATTAACTTAACTAGCTTTTTTGCTTCGATCCCCGGTATTTTCATCAGCTTTCTGTTAACGATTATTTCATCGTTTTTTATTACACTTGATTTTGATAAAATTGTAAGTTTTACCAGCAAGCAAATTACACCACGCGCTAAAGAAATTATCAATGCGATTAGAAATATCTTTAAAAATACCTTAGGCAGAATTTTTAAAGCTTACGCGATGATTATGACGTTAACGTTTGTGGAACTAGCTTTAGGTTTATCAGTATTAAAAATACCGCATGCTTTGACCGCCGCTTTATTAATTGCGATGATTGATATTTTACCAGTATTAGGTACTGGTGGTGTGATGCTGCCTTGGGTAGCAATTGAACTGATTAATGGTAGTACTTCTAAAGCGTTAGGGTTATTTGTTATTTATTTCATTATTACGATTGTGCGCAATATTATTGAACCTAAAATTGTGGGTGATCAAATCGGCTTATATCCGTTATTAACTTTAATCGCGATGTTTCTTGGTTTAAAGATCTTTGGAATCATCGGTTTATTTGGTTTACCTATTGCTTTAACTATTTTAGTAAAACTACATCAGACTGGTGTGCTTCGCTGGTTGAAAGATGATTGAGTAGAATTATCGAGTTAGTTTTGTTATAGTTATAAATGATACACACGGCTGAGTGGCCGACGCGAGCTGAGGTGACTTGGGATGAAAAAAATCGTTGTAATCGGTGGAGGACATGGTCAAGCCACAATTTTGCGTGGCTTAAAAGATTTAAATAATGTTGAGATAACCGCAGTTGTAACCGTAGCGGATGATGGAGGCAGTACTGGCCGTTTACGCAATAGCTATGATATTCCCGCCATGGGGGATATTCGTAATGTCATGGTTGCTTTATCCCGGGCGACGCCGTTATTTTCTTCCTTAATGGAATATCGTTTTGAAAGTGGCAATCAAGCTGATATTGAGGGCCATAGTTTAGGAAACTTAATTTTAACCGCCTTAACCGCGATTAACCAAGACTTTATGGTGGCGGTTTCTTCATTGTCACAAGTGTTAAACGTGGCAGGAACGATTTTGCCAGCAACAACCGAAACGGTTACCTTACAAGCTGAAATGGCAGATGGTAAGATTATCAAAGGTGAATCTAGCATCACTAATTATCATGGGAAAATTCAACGTTTATTTTATGAGCGACCAGTCAAAGCCACCCCAGAAGTTATTGAGTCGATCTTAACTGCTGATTTAATCGTGTTAGGGATTGGTAGTCTTTATACTAGTATTATGTCAAATCTAATCATTGAAGAGATTGCCCAAGCTATTTTAGCTTCACCGGCCAAGCTGATGTATATGTGTAACATCATGAGTCAGCCAGGCGAAACAGATGGATATGATGTTTTAGCCCATGCAGCTGTTTTAGAAAAACAAATCCAACGACCCTTAGATGTGGTGGTCCTAGCCAATGATGAAATTCCACCAGCTGTCTTAGCTCGTTATCAAGAGCAACAAGCCTTTCCGGTTAGCTTAGCTGAAGGTGATAACCATTTTCAAGTTTTAACTTGTTCTTTATTAGATGATTTTGCTAGTGGCTTTGTGCGCCACCAACCGGATAAGTTAACGAAGTTTTTTCAAAAGTATTTGGAGTTATAATTATGTCTTTTGCTTTAGATGTAAAAGTTGAAATTGCCCAAAATGTCTTAAAACCCTGTTGTCAAAAAGCCCAGTTAGCAGCTTTAATCAAATATAATGGGGTGATTTTAATTCGTGAACAACGTCTCAACTTAAAAATTACCACCGAAATTGCCCCGGTAGCGCGACGAGTTTGGTCACTCATTAAAGCGCTAGTACCAGCTGAAATTGAATTAGCAGTATTAAAACGTATGAATTTGAAAAAGAATAATATTTATCATTTAACAATAATTAATCAAGTACCAGAATTATTAGCTGCTTGTGGACTTTGGGATGAAAATGGTCTTTTAAAACTAGTTCAACCAATGATTATCCAAAAAGAATGCTGTGCCCGAGCTTATTTAGCGGGAAGTTTTCTAGCTGGTGGTAGTGTTAATTCACCTCAAAGTAGTAAATATCATTTAGAAATTCGTCATCCGGATTTAGCTTCAGCTGAGCTTTTACAACACTTAATGCAACGCTTTAAACTTGACGCTAAAATAATCCAACGTCGTAAGAGTTATATTGTTTATTTAAAAGCCGCTGAAATGATTTCTGATTTCTTAAGAAGTATTGGAGCGCATAATGCGGTGATGGAATTTGAAGATCAACGAATTCAACGTGATTTTACGAATAACTTTATTCGTTTAGATAATTGCGAAGTAGCTAATGAAGTTAAAACCTTAAAAGCCGCTTCAAAGCAATTGGCATTAATTGCTAAATTACAAGCCAATGGGCGCTTTGAGATGTTAGAAGAACGGGTGAAAGAAATAGCGCTTTTACGCTTAAATCATCCCGAAGCAAGCATTAACGAATTGTGCGAAGCATATTACAGTCTGACTGGCTTTCAAATCAGTAAATCTGGTATGAATCATCGCTTAATGAAACTAAAAGAATTAGCTGGTCAATTAACTGATTTACCAACTAAACAAAAAGAGGTAGCACATGCTAAAAAGTAATGATAAACGAAGCGATTTAATAAAGCTTTCCTTTTCTGAAGAAGTTAGTAATGCCATTAGTCATGGTTTAATGGCGTTTTTGTTGCTGATTAGTTTACCGCTTGTGACATTAACGAGCTATTTTAAAGGTGGCTGGTTATTGACCTTAGGAACCGCAATTTTTACGATTGCGTTGTTTTTAATGTTTTTAGCTTCAACTTTATACCATAGTATGGCGTTTGATTCTAACCATAAAGTAATATTTCGGGTTTTAGATCATATCTTTATCTTTGTGGCGATTGCTGGAACATATACTCCGATTGCCTTAACGGTCCTACCTGCGCCCATCAATTGGTTGACGTTAACCTTTCAATGGTTATGTGTCCTGAGTGGTATTTTATATAAAACTTTAGCAAAAAGTTATTCCAAGAAAATTACGCTTGCATTATATCTTGTCATGGGTTGGTCAGCGATTTTCTTTTTTCCGTTAATTATTAAACAAACCCAACTAATCTTTCAGGCTTTAATTGTTTTAGGCGGTTTATTTTATACCGCTGGAACTTGGTTTTATAGCCAAAAACAACGTCCTTATTTTCATTTCATTTGGCATTTATGGATTGATTTAGCGGCGTTAACACATTGGATCGCCATTATTTTCTTTTTAGGTTAACTGATTAATTGCGTAACTTTCGCTTGATCAATATCAATATAAATGGTTTTATAAGTAGTTAAACGGACTAATCCTAACCGCGCGTTAGGAATTTTTTTTAGGTGTTTGACTTGGGTATAGTCTACCGCAATACTGCTAGAAGCTCTGGCTTGACTAAAATAGGCGGCTAACATCGCAGCGGTCCGAATTAGTTCTTCAGTTAATTCAGCCGTATTAACGATTAAATGGGTACCAGACATGTCATGGACATGAAACCAGTAATAGTGTTTTTTGGCCCAATCAAACGTCAAATAATCATTTTGGAGATTATTTTTCCCCAGATAAAAGTTAATCGTGTCATTAAAGGGAATTACTTGATAATTTAAGCGACTTTTTTTATAGCGGATATTTTTCTTTAAAGGTTTCAAATAGCCATAATTTACAAGTTCTTGGCGGATTTCTTGCGCATCTAGTAAACTAGCTTCAGCTAATTGATAACTTAGGGCTTGAAAATAGGCTAAGTCTTGTTTAGCAATTGAGAGTTGTTCTTTTAAATGGTGAAGAGCATTTTTAGCTTTATGATATCTTTTAAAATATTGATTCGCATTAGCAATACCATTTCGTTTTAGATCTAAGGGGATGTTAATTGGTTTTTGTTCAAAATCAAGCAGTTCAATTACAGCTAATCCAGTTGGTAAATCAGCTGCATAAGTTAACAATAAATCACCGTAGTTTTTATATTTTTCGGCGGTTTTTGCTTCAGCTAAACTAGCTAAGAGTTTTGGGATTTTGTTTTCTGCTTTTTTTAATTCACGTTTGATAATCCGACTTAAATCTACCGTCACTTCTTGAATTTGGTTTTTCGTTTCCTGTTTTTGATAAAGAAATTCAAGTCCCTGCATTAAAGGCAAAACCGCAACCGGGGTTTGTTTTAAATGAGTTAAAGGGATAACATGATATTCATAACCTTGTTTTATGGGATAGATAAAGAGTTGTTCACTGGCTATTACTGCTTGCATAATTGTTTCAAAAGATTGATTGTTTGTTAATCGATAAGTAAACTCTTGGCTTAATAAAGGCGAAAAGCCCGCAAATTGCGTCGTGAAACTTAGCGTAGGATCATAGCTTACTGCCAGAAATGGGTCAAGTTTTGACTGCGGTTCAGGGGTGCTATATTTCGCTCCTGGTTGAATGATCCTTTGCGTATTTTGATAAGGTGGGATTCTGGTTAAAGCATCGAGAATCTTTTGGTCTTCATCCATTAAAATCACGTTAGCATATTTACCCATCAATTCAACCGCTAAATAATAAGTCACTTCTTCCCCAAGCGTATTTCGATTTTTTATGGTGATGATTAAATAGCGATCATAATTGACTTGTTTCAGCTCAGTAATTAAACCATTTTCTAAATGTTTGCGTAGTAACATGACGAAATTATTTGGCTGGGCTGGCAAGTCATATTTTTGGGTAGTTAATTGAATTCGATTAGCGACTGCATGAGTTGAAATTAAAAGCACCAAATTAGTTTGGGGTTGCCGCAAATAGAAGACTAATTCAGTTTTCGATAACTGATAAATCTTATTAATTTTCCCGTTTTTTAAGGATTGTAACTGCTGATTAAGTTTAAATAAAATAATTCCATCTAACGCCATTGCGGACTACCTACTTTCATTTTTAATTATAACATGCTTTTTAAACTGATGAGTGGCTGGGCTAATCTCCATTGACAAGCACCGCGCTTATTTGTAAGATAGTAAAAAGGAGCTGGCAATGGCAGAAGGATTACTGATTATTTTTAGTGGCCCATCAGGTGTTGGTAAAGGAACGGTCCGACAGTATTTTATGCAGGATGAAAGCTTGAATTTAGCCTATTCCATCTCAATGACAACTCGCAAAAAGCGGGATAATGAACAAGAAGGTGTTGATTACTTTTTTGTCAGTGAAGAGCGTTTTCTTCAAGCAATTGCGCAAGATGAACTGCTCGAACACGCAAATTTTGTTGGGAATTTTTATGGTTCACCGCGCGCCTACATTAATCAATTGCGGCTGGCGGGTAAAAATGTTATTTTAGAAATTGAAGTAGAAGGGGCCAAACAAGTACTAGCAAAGTGTCCAGAAGCGCTCTCGATCTTCCTAGTTCCACCAAGCTTAGCCGAATTAGAACGGCGGATTCGGGACCGGAAAAGTGAAGCTGAAGCTGCGATAGAGAAAAGACTTTTAAAAGCCGAAAAAGAGTTAACGGAAGTCAAAGACTATAAATATATTGTTTGTAATCAAGATCCCACTGTCGCTGCTCAAGTTATCGCCCAAATTATTAAGCGTTACGCTAAACTAGAAAATGTGTAATTATAATAGCCAAAAGGCTATTTTCTTCTTTAGGCGTGAATCGGTTATAATAAGTAAGGGGTATGTATGCAGTTAATCGATGTTTTAATAGATTTAGGTAGTTCCCAATTAGCTTCAAGTTTTACTTATCAAGCCGATTTTCCCGTTCAACGTGGTGAGCGAATTTTAGTACCGTTTGCTTCTCGAGCTGTTATTGGGATTGTTAATCATGTGCTTACTGAAACTGAATGTCAAGCAGTTTTAACAGCTAATTTTGAAATAAAAAAGGCGTTACAACCAGTAACCAGTGTTTTCCCTTTATCCCAAGAACAATTTGAATTAGCTGAATATTTAGCCGCGACTAATATTTCCCCGGTAATAAGTAATTTAGCTTTGATGGTACCAAACTTATTACAACTGAAAGCTCCAGCAGTCCAGTGGCCCAAGTATTATCAAGTTAAAGCGGAACCAATAAACTTAACCAGCAAACAACAAGCAGCTTATCAATATTTACTAGCTAATGGACCTACTTTACAAAGCGAATTCCGTAAGTTATACGCTAATCAAGTTAAACCATTAATTAATAAAGCCGCGATTGAGTTAATTGAAAAACCGCTGCCAACCCAACCAACAGCTAGTGTCCCTTTAAAATTAACGGCTGAGCAAACACAAGCTTATCAAGAAATTCAAGCGGCTCAGTTGAAACCAGTTTTATTACATGGGGTAACTGGGAGTGGAAAAACGGAATTATACTTACAATTAGCGCAAGCGGTGCTAGAAACTGATCGTCAAGGGTTAATTTTAGTGCCGGAAATATCGCTGACTCCCGCCATGATTGAACGGGTTGAAACTCGTTTTCCTAATCAAGTTGCGATTTATCATTCGGGCTTATCAGCGCAAAAACGGCTCCAACAATATTCATTAGTTGCACAGGGCCAAGTTAAATTAGTCGTGGGGACGCGCAGTGCGGTATTTTTACCTTTTCAACAGTTAGGTTTAATTGTTTTAGATGAAGAACATGATTACAGTTATAAACAAAGCGAAGCGCCACGTTATCATTGTCGGGACGTTGTTTTATGGCGAGCTCGCTATCACCAAGCCCAAGTAGTATTAGGCAGTGCCACGCCATCTTTTGAAAGTTATGCGCGCGCCTTAAAAGGAGTTTTTCAGCTAGTGGTTTTAACTAACCGCATTAACCACAGTTTCCCCCAAGTTAAGCTGATTGATACTAAACGGGCTTTAGCCAGTGGCGAGCATCCTTTATTCACTCAAGAGTTACTTAAGGCTATCAAACACCGTCTAGCAAATAAAGAACAAGTCTTATTATTCTTAAACCGACGGGGTCATACGCCAATTTTACGGTGTCAGGTTTGCCAACAAGTGGTGATGTGTCAAGATTGCGATGTAGCAATGACTTATCACCAAGATGAACAACAGCTAGTCTGTCATTTTTGTGGAAAAACTCAACCGATTCCGCATCATTGTCCGACTTGTGGTCAAACAGGCTTAACTTATTATGGCTATGGGACCCAAAAGGCGGTAGAAGAACTAACTAAATTTTTTCCAAGTGCAAAAATTGTTCGAATGGATCGGGATAGTGTCGCGAAAAAAGGTAGTCATCAAGCGGTGTTAGATGAATTTCAAGCGCATGGAGATATTTTAATTGGCACCCAAATGATTGCGAAAGGGTTAGATTATCCCCGGATTACCTTAGTTGGGATTTTAAATGGGGATGCTTATTTAATCAAAGATGACTTCCGCAGTATTGAGACAACCTTTGCATTATTAATGCAAGCTAGTGGCCGGAGTGGACGAGGTAGTTTGGCTGGTGAAGTATATCTCCAAGCTTATAATCCGCTGCACTACGCCTTAAAACTTGCCCAAAGACAAGATTATGACCGCTTCTTTCATTATGAAATGCAGTTTCGTAAACTAGGGGCTTATCCGCCTTATACCTACTTAATCGCAATTACACTACTTTCCACTAATGAGGCGGCTTTAAATGAAGTCAGTGAGCAAGTGGGCCAAGCATTAAAACAATTGAGTTGGCGTATCTTAGGGCCAAGCCAATTACCGCGGCTTAAAAAACAATATCGAACTCGTTTAACTATAAAGGGCCAACAACTGGCTTTAATGATTGAGCAAGTTCGTGCAGCTTACCCTGGTTGGGTCAAGCTGAATCATCAAGTTTCATTAAAAGTGGATGTTAATCCATTAACCTGGGGGTAAATATGATCGCTCGTGCTGTTGCTTTTAAGATTTTAAAACGGGTATTTTTCGATCAAGCGCATGCTAGTCTCTTATTAAGACAGTTACCGCCAGAATTATCAGGGCGTGATCAAGCACTCGTGAATACTTTGGTTTATGGGACCATCAAAAATCAACGTTACTTACGCTATCAGTGGGAACATCTGGTTCAAACATTACCTGATCCAGCCGTATGTTTACTACTTGATTTAAGCTTATTTCAAGAGTTATTTTTAGCCAAGATTCCCAGCTATGCTTTAGTGAATGAAGCAATTGAATTAAGTAAAAAAGAGGCTGGTGGCCGCTATCGAAAACTAGTGACCGCTGTTTTACACCAAGCTATCCAACAAGGGGAAAAAGTGCCCGCGCTGTTGGCTAACTTACAGCAAGCTTATCAGAATAAACAAGAAAAAATTGATTTAGCCTTAATTGAAACCTTAGCCTTAGTCACAAGCCATCCGCTTTGGTTAGTTCAACTGTGGCTGGCGCAACTGGGTTTTTTAAAAACTTATGACTTATGTTATTTTAATAATACAATTGCTTCTTTAGAGTTACGACTAAATCCTTTTAAAACTAGTTGGGAAAACTTAGCGAGTGATGAAAACTTTCAAAAAAATCCCGCAGCTAAATTTGCCTTATCTTATCAAGGGAATATTTTAGCGACAAATTATTTTAAACAACGCCAAGTGGTAATTCAAAGTGTGAGTAGCCAACAAGTAGTTGAAGCCTTTGACTTAGCACCGGAGCAACGCTATTTAGATTTATGTAGTGCTCCAGGCGGGAAAGCCTTACTACTAGCTAGTTTAGAACCTAAGCTTGCAGAAATCGTGGCAGTCGATATATATCCAGCGCGTGTCAAACTAATCCAGCAAGAAATGAAACGCCAAGGTATTACCAACATCAAAACCTTGGTGGCTGATGCAACTGAATTATCAGAAACTGAATTGGGTTTATTTGCTGGGGTATTACTAGATGCACCATGTAGTGGTTTGGGTGTCTTGCGTCATAAACCAGAAATTAAGTGGCGCTTAACGCCAACTGCTCTTGATGAATTGGAAATACTGCAAGCTCGCCTTTTAACAAAAGCTGCGCAATTTGTTGCACCAGGTGGCCAATTAGTTTATGCAACCTGTACCATTAACCAGAAAGAAAACGAACGTCAAATTAAAAGATTTTTAGCCGAACAGCCTAATTTCACCTTAGTATTTGAAAAAAACTTATTTCCACCGGTTGTGGCTTCTGATGGTTTTTATCTGGCGAAATTACTCCGTCAGAACTAAAATATGCTAAAATAGGCATATGGAACAAATCAAACGAACCGTCTATGATTTTAATTTAATAGACTGGGAAACTTATTTTAAAGGTTTAAACGAAAAAGCTTATCGGGCCCGTCAAATGTTTACTTGGCTGTATCGCCAACAAGTAACTGACTTTACGAGTATGACCGATTTTAAGCAAGAATTACGTCAGCAATTAGCTAATGATTTTAGTTTTGAGATCTTGAAATTAAACCAAAAAGTTGTTAGTAATGATGATACAGTTAAGTATATTTTTGAGTTAGCGGATGGAGCCCTAATTGAGACGGTTTTAATGCATTATGATTATGGCCAAACAGTCTGTGTGACGACTCAAGTTGGTTGTAATATGGGTTGTAGCTTTTGTGCTAGTGGTCGCTTAAAGAAACAACGGAATTTAACCGTTGGTGAAATGGTGGCCCAAGTCTTAGTCTTAGATCAAGAGTTACGTCAAAGTGAAAAACGTGTCAGTAATATTGTTGTGATGGGCATTGGAGAGCCGTTTGATAACTATGATAACTTGATTAAGTTTTTAGCTATTATCAATCATGATTTAGGTCTAGCGATTGGAGCGCGTCATATTACGGTTTCTACTTGTGGGATTGTACCAAGAATTTATGATTTCGCTGCGTTAAAGATTCAATATAACTTAGCTATTTCTTTGCATGCGCCACTTGATGCCATTCGCAATCAAATTATGCCGATTAATTTGCGTTATCCACTAGCTGAATTGAAGCAAGCTTTATTAGCTTATAGTGAGCAAAGTAATCGACGTATTACGTTAGAATATATTTTATTGAAAGATATCAATGATACCCCAGAGTGCGTACTTGCCTTAAAAGAGTTTATGGAAGGCTTAACTGCTTATCTGAATTTAATTCCTTATAATCGGGTGGCTGAAGCACCCTATCAACCAGTGGCGGTTAAAAAGGCCCGAGAATTCTATCATGCTTTAAAACAAGCAGGCATTCATTGTACGTTACGTACCAACCAAGGCGATGATATCGCGGCGGCCTGTGGTCAATTACGTGCTCAATTAGAAAAGGAGAGGTCAAGTGTATTACGGATTAAGTGACATCGGCAAAATGCGCCAGGAAAACCAAGACAGTTTCGCTTCAATTACCAATAAAGCCAATGAATTATTACACATAGTTTGTGATGGTATCGCTGGTAGTCGTGGTGGAAAAATTGCTAGTCGTAGTGCTTTAGCCTATGTGGCGGAGAAGTTCGCTGCCTCGCCAGGTTTTAAATCATTAGAAGCGGCTGAACTGTGGTTTGAAGATCTTTTAAAAGCAACTAATCAATATTTAATCAGTTTAACTTTAAACGCTAACAATTTGGCTGAAATGGGAACAACCTTAGTCGCAGCTTATTTGCATCCAACTGGTGGGTTAGTGATGAATATTGGTGATAGTCGAGCTAGTGTTTTTCAAGCTGGTGAATTAAAAGCTTTATCGGTCGATCATAACTTAGCCCAACAATTATTAGATCAAGGTAAAATCTCCCCCGAAGAGTTAGTCGCTCATCCACAACGACATGTTTTAACTAATGCGTTGGGGTCTAGTCAGAGTTTATGGGTTGATTTCTTTCGCGTACCAGCTGATACTGAACTTTTATTGCTTAGTACAGACGGTTTACATGATTATGTCTTGGTAACTGCCATCAGTGAAGTTTTAAGCCAAACTCACTTAACCTTAGCCACTAAAGTTGAAGAACTAGTTCAATTAGCGAATCAAGCTGGTGGGTTTGATAATGTTACAGTGTTATTAATTGATTTAAAAAAACAGCGAGGATTACATGATGTTAGCGAAACGTTATAAAATTATTCGGTTAATTGGTCAAGGCGGGATGGCGGATGTTTATCTCGCAACTGACACAATTTTAGACCGCCAGGTAGCTTTAAAAATACTTCGAGGTGAATTGGCCAGTGACCCGGTCGCTTTATTAAGATTTAAACGCGAAGCAGAAGCCATTAGCCAGCTCTCACACCAAAACATCGTTAAGATTTTTGATGTTGGTGAAGCGGATGGTAAGCAATTTATTGCGATGGAATATGTCGAAGGCCAAACGTTAAAACAACTAATTATTAGCCGAGGTGCTTTATATAAAGAAGAAGCTGTTTCAATTATGAAACAATTAGCTGGTGGGGTGAGTGCTGCTAATGAAAAAGGGATTATTCATCGCGATTTAAAACCCCAAAATATTATTATCAAAGCTGATGGCGCCATTAAGATCACTGACTTTGGGATTGCTGCGACCCAAGATGCGGTCCAATTAACCCAACAAGATTCCGTGATGGGTAGCATCCATTATTTAGCCCCAGAAATTGCACGGGGTGAAGTAGTTAATGCACAATCAGATATTTATTCTTTAGGAATTATATTTTATGAGTTACTAACGGGTGATGTGCCTTATCGGGGTAAAACGACAGTTGAAATTGCGATGATGCATTTACGCGATGAGTTACCTAGTGTAAAAAAATTGAATCCTTCCTTACCACAAGCGGTTGAAAACATCGTGATTAAGGCCACTGCTAAAAATCGTGACTACCGTTATCTTAGTGCGAAAGAAATGTATCAAGATTTACTCACCGCTTTAGACCCCAAACGCGCTCAAGAACCCAAATTAGTGATCAAAGATAAAACTCCGCATAGTGAAACTAAGTTATTAACAAAATTAGATGGTGGTTTTTTGGCTAATAAACGCCAACGGTTAATTGTGGGTTTAGGCGGTGGTACATTAGCTTTAATGTTATTATTCTTCTTATTCTCTATCTTAAGTAATAGTGGTAATGATCGTTTAGTGGTGATACCTAACGTAGCTAATTTATCAATCGCGGAAGCTACCCAACAATTAGAACAAGCTGGGTTTACCGTTGATTTGAAGAAAAATGAAGTTATTACCGAAAATATTGAAAAAAATCTGGTGGTCCAAACAACCCCAGTCATTGGTGCAAAAATTGAACGGGGTTCAAAGATTGTTTTAACTATCTCTAAAGGTCAACTATTTGAGGTCGCAGACTATCGTGGTTGGAGATTAGAAACACTTAAAGCTATCTTAAGTAAAACTAATATTGATATTGTTGTGCAAAAGGAAATAAATAACCTAGAAGAACCAGGTACGATTTTAAGCCAAAGTGGTTTAGTTGTTGGGGATAAAATTGATCCAACCATCCGGAAAGAAATTATTGTTACGGTGGCTGAACCAGCGCATATTGTTTTACAACCGTCTTGGTTAGGTCGTAGTGTTTATGAAATTGAACAACAATTAATGGATTCGGGGATTAAAGTAAAATTAGTCCTGTTAGATGAGGGGGCTTTAACCGATGAAGAACGGAATTTTGCTAAAGAAACAGTAGTCCGGATGAATCCCGTGGCGGGCACTTTTTATGAACAAAAAACTGGTCAAGAAGTAACGTTATACTATCATCGTTTGGAGCCAAATGAGGAATAAGCGATGAACGGTCGAATTATTCGCCTAATTTCGAATCAGTTTCGGGTGTTACTAGATGATGGAATGATTATTGACTGTTTGGCTGTTGGTCGCTTAAAACTAGAAGGACGCTTAGTTTGTGGGGATTTTGTTTCGGTAATGTTATCAAGCGACCAGTATTTAATTACTAAACGGTTAAAAAGACATAACTATTTGGTTCGTCCTCCGATCGCTAATGTTGATCAAGTGTTAGTCGTTATGTCAGCTGTTCGTCCAGATTTCTCTGGTTATTTGGTTGATCAATTATTATTTTTAAGTGGCTTTCATGAAATTAAACCAGCTTTAATCATCACAAAGCTTGATTTAGTCGAACTAGCTGAAATTGAGCCAATCCTGAAGGATTATCGACAAGCAGGTTATCCGGTCATTTTAGCTGGCAAGCATGATAGCTTAGCGCCGTTAATTGCCTTACTAGCGAATAAAGTTTCAGTTTTAACTGGTCAAAGTGGAGTTGGTAAATCAACTCTGTTAAACCGACTTGATTCTTCGTTTAAGTTAGCGACACAAGATATCTCTGTGGCGTTAGGTCGCGGAAAACACACCACCCGACACGTCGAATTACACCCGATTGAAACTGGTTGGGTAGCGGATACACCTGGCTTTTCTAAACTCGATTTTTCCTTGATGACACCCTTAGAATTAAAGAAAGCAGTCTTAGATTTTGTGGATTATAATGATCAGTGCCGATTTAGAGATTGTTTACACGTTAATGAACCAGCTTGTGCGGTAAAAGAAGCTGTCAATCAAGGTCTGATTTCAGCCCAACGTTACCAAAGTTATTTAGCTGTTTTAGATTTAATTAATGAAAGTAGGATGAAGTTATATGGTTAAAATTGCCCCATCAGTTTTATCGTTAAATTATGCGGAGTTTCCCACCCAATTAGCCACCTTAAATGCATCTGAAGCTAGTTGGCTACATTTTGATGTGATGGATGGTCATTTCGTACCAAATTTAACGTTTGGTCCGGATATCTTAAAACATTTTAAACAAAACTCAGCCTTATTAATGGATGTACATTTAATGGTAGATAATCCGCAAGTAGTCGCCCCTTGGTTTATTAGTGCTGGCGCACAGGTTATCACTTTTCACATTGAAACGATGTCTGATACAGCTATGGCACTTGAATTTATTGAAACACTTAAGGCGGCTTCAGTCCAAGTTGGCATCTCTTTAAAACCAGCTACCCCGGTAACGGCCATTATCGATGTCTTACCTTATGTCGATGTGGTGTTAGTGATGTCAGTCGAGCCTGGTTTTGGCGGCCAAAGTTTCATGAATGAATCTTTAGAGAAAATTGAATATTTAGCTGAGTTAAAAGCAAAGCAGGGCTATCAATATGAAATTGAAGTTGATGGTGGTATCAACGCTGAAACTGCCAAGCTAGTTAAAGCCGCCGGCGCCACCGTTTTAGTGGCGGGGAGCTATATTTTTCAGGGTGATATCATGGCTAACATTAACAGTCTTTTATGAAAACCAAAGTTGTTTTAGCTGCAAGCCAATTTGATTATGAACCAGGTGATATTTTGGTTGGGGTTGAAACTGGTGCTTTAGCCATTATTAACCAAGACTTGCCGTTAAGTTTGGCGCTCGGAGATTTTGATTCGGTTAGTGCTGCTGATTTTCAGCGGATTAAAGTCAAAGCTGAAAAGTTGATTCGTTTAAACCCAATTAAAGATGTCAGTGATAGCGAAGCAGTGGTAAAATACTTAGTTGAAAATAATTATCCTGAGATTTATCTTTATGGGGCATTAGGAAAGCGGTTTGATCATAGTTGGGTCAATTTCTTATTAGTTAGTAAATATGGTATTACGCTAATTGATAATTATAATAAGATTTTTGCTTTAAGCGCTGGTAAATATCAAGTTTTTAAAGATAATTATCAGTATCTATCATTATTTACCTTAACTAAAGCTACCATCGCACTTGATCAGGTTAAATATCCCTTACCTCCCACGGAACTAGATGTCTTTACTACTTATACCTTAAGTAATGAAATAATAAATGCTTCAGCTAAGATTGAAGTGCTAGCTGGCCAAGTTATGGTGATTTTAAGCCAAGATTAAAAAATATTTAATCAATACTTAGGCTGTTGTGTAACTATTAAAAAAGTTTGATGTTTAATCCTACTATCAATGATTGTTTAAGATACGCTTGTTTTTATTATAAAAACGTATCTTTTTTATTTTTTAAGATTCAGATAATCGTTCTCGTTACTTTTATTTAAAATAATTTTAAGCGAAGTTTATGATGACTTTGTTAAAGCAGTTGACACCGGCTTAAACTAGTAGTTTTTATTGAAATAGATGCAGGGTATTAGCGCTTTTAAATAAGGTAATGTAATCAATTAATTTCAACTTATAACCATAAGTAAAGCCAAAGGTGAGCATTTGATGAATATTTGCTTTTTTTAAGTTGAAATCAGGGCATTGTCTTAATAAAGCAGGAAGATCATCGGCTAACAGCCATTGTTTCATTAAATCTAACGAAGCTTGACCTAAATCAGTAAATAAATTAATTTTAGTAATACCATTTTTAATGACAGCTTGTAAATTCGCTGCGCCACTGGAGGAACCACCATGTAAGACTAAAGGAATGTTAACGGTGTTATTAATTTGGACTAATCGTTGGAGATCAAATTGTGGGACTTGTTTATAAAGACCATGGGTTGTTCCAATTGCTACCGCTAGTGCATCGACGTTGGTAAGTTGGACAAACTGTTCTGCTTGTTTCGGTTGAGTAAAAAAGTCGTATGCAATATCTCCTTGTCCGACATGACCTAATTCAGCTTCAACGCTTATTTGGTACTGATGGGCGTAAGTGACAACTTCTTTAGTTAAGGCGACATTATCAGCAAAACTTAAAGCTGAGCCATCAATCATAACTGAAGTAAA
>CAZAZP010000010.1:17633-33675 GCA_964489695.1 uncultured Erysipelotrichaceae bacterium
ATCGCAAAACCATGTTCAGCTGCAATCTTTAAGAATTCATGCATGGGTTTTCGCATAAAGATTCTCCTTTTCCTTTAGAATAACAAATATTAAAGCTATTATTAGCATGTGCTTTGCACTATAAATGAAAGTAATGCAACAAGTGTGCCAACTAGATTTTTTAGGCATGATATCTTATAAGCGAGGAAGAGAAATGGTTAGTCCACGACAACAACACATTTTTGAAACAATATTGTATGCTTCTCAATTTGTGACATTGGAAGATTTAATGTTGTTAACAAACAAATCAGAACGAACTGTCCAATATGATATTGCCCATTTACGATCATTTTTAGAAGGGCACCATATTGAAATTCGTTTTGTCAGTACTAAAGGCTTTTATATTCCGATTAACCAACGGGTGCGGGGTGAAATGGTCTTAAATCAAATTGTTAGTCAATCTGATACTTCCAAGAGTACTAATCAAGCGGTGATTTTTGAATTATTTTTATTGTTAATGCTAAATAAGCCATTAACTATGACCCAACTTACTCAAATAATGTTTATGTCTGAACGAAAATTAAGTGAATGTTTCCAACAACTTACGCAATTTTTGCCAGAACAGCTCGTCATCGAACATAAACGCCAAATTGGCTATACCATTTCAGGTCCTGAATATCTTGTTCGGCAAACGATGATGCAAGCATTAGATTATTTTATTGAAGCTTCGGCGTATGTGGAACGCTGGCATAACGTTGTACCTATCAGCATTAAACCTTATTTAAAACCAGCGGTATTAGAACAACTTGAAACTCATTTCAAACGGTGTAATTTAACTTATCGGGTTTGGTTAACCAGTGAAATGTTTTATCAAATGTTGCTTTATTTATTAGTAAGTACCTTACGCAAAAACTTCAGTCTCGAATACCAACATGATTTTGATTTTGTCCCACCTAATCGCAATACTTTAGATTACTTATTTGAATTATTAAAGATTGAAGATGATACTCCCATGGCGGAGATTCAATACGGTCTCAGTATGTTATCTGCTTTAAATATTATGGTAAAGCAACAAGAATTAAATAATGTTCATTTAGATGAACTACTTGAAGCGATTAAAACATTATTACTCCAAGAACAAACCGACTTTTATCTCGATGAATTATTACAAGATTTACAGCTTCACTTTCAAACTTTAATCTACCAACAGCCCATTATTAATGATGGCGCTAGACATATTTTAGCCAATATTAGGACTCAATATGCTGATTATTATGCGATTGCTGAAAAGATTGCTTTATTGTTTGAAACCAAGTTTAAAACTTTATCTGAGGAAGAAATCAGCTTTATTACGATTTATTTGTATAAAAACCGCCGTGAAACCACCGCCAGAAAACGGGTTATTGTGGTATGTGCCACTGGTAAGGGCTTATCCACCTTATTAGTTGCGCGGATTCAAAGTGTCTTTCCTGAAATAGAGATTGTTGAAACGAAATCCTATTATCATGTTGAATATTTGGATACGTTACAAAATATTGATTTTATTATTACGACCTTACCTTTAGAGCAAACCAATGTCCCATATGTCCGTATTTCAAATGCTTTATCAAATGCTGACATTCGTAAAATCCGACAAAAAGTTTCACCACAATGGTCGACACTGCCAAGTCCGGAACTTCAATTACCTGATAATAACTTGTTGTTAGATCAAGCCCTAATGCAAGCTTATTCTTCTTTAATTGGCCAAATAATGTTGACTTTTATTAATCTAATGGGCGAAGTTCAAGCCCGGTATGAATTAAGTTATGACAATATTTTGGGGTTAATCATTCATATTATTATGGCGATTCCCCGTTGGTATGAAAAAGAAAGCCATGAACCTGATTTTGATGAACATTTACTATTAGCGATTGAAGTTAAATATCCTGATTTAGAACAAATGATCGCTAGTTTCTTTGAATACTTAGAAGAAGCCTTAATGGTCAAAATTGCTCGGAGTGAACAATACGCATTTTATCAATACATTTTAAGAAATGAGGTCCATAATGACAAATAATGCGCTGCGATATGAACAACAATTAACTGAATTAACCAACTTACTTGCTCACTACAATATTGTTATGGAAGATGAGAATCGGCGAGAAATGTTTACTTCTCATATGATTAGTTTATGGGACCGGATTGCCAATGATGAGTTGATTGAAGAAGATTCTTACGCCGATATTATGGCGGAAATCAAGGCTGAAAGCTTAGAAATAGCCGAAGCACTTATTCAACCATTTTTACGATCAGCTCAAGTAATCCCCATGATGGAATTAGTTTTGGTAGCGACACATATTCAAACATATTTTATAGCAAAGGAGGAAGAAGCTATGGATCAAGAAATAATTGCGGTGATTGGTCATCGGCTAGGCAAAGGGCAAGCTGTCGCGCGTGGTGTTGAGAAAGCTGGCGCTAAAGCAATTGTAATCCCTGGGATGGCCGCGGACATGAAATTGGGCGATGTAATGCATGAACATCAAGCGCAAATCGGGATTAGTTTTTGTGGTTCCGGTGGGGCAGGAGCCATTACTGCTCACAATAAATATGGCTATCAGGCCATTTCACATATTCGTTCGATTAGGGCAGCAGTAACTGCGATTGAACAAGGGTATGATGTGATTGGCTTAGGCTTTATGGATGTGGAAGAACTTGGTGAAAAGGTTGTGCTGGCCTATCTAAAAAGGATAAATAATGCAACCAAATAAACAGTTGTTAAAACGCGAATCACTAACTTTAACAATGGTTGAAACAGGTGATAATGCCAATGATATTGTCGCTAAAGTATTTAAGCAAATTCATTCTCAATTGTATCAACAAGTAGGTAAACCAATCATTCAAGTCGAAACAGATGCGGTTTACTTTGATGAAGTTAGCGAAATACCACCAAGAAAGGGGGTCTTGAATAAAGGGAAAAAGCAGTTAGAGATTAAAGTTCGTGTTGTTTTATTAGTTCGTTATTTAGAGATAGAATAAAAAGGAGAAAATTATGAATATTGAAGTAATTATTTATTCTGTAATTATTGGAGCAATTGGCGGTGGAGCCGTGGCAGCTGGTGCAGCTCGGATGTTCCATGCGCCTGAAATCCAAAGTATGGGTGCCTTTAGAACTTTAGGTGAATTGAATGCTTTTAATGGTGATCCAATTTCCCACTTTTCTTTAGGATTAGGATTTTTCTTTAATGCAGCAGCTACTGCTTTAGCCAGTGGAGCATTAAGCCAAGATGTCTTACACCGGATTATTCCCAACTGGAGTGCGACGATTGCTATTAGTGGTAGTCGGGAAAAAGATAGCACCCTCCAAAATCCTGGTAAAATGTTTGTTGTTGGTAGTGTTATTGGTGCGGTTGTAGTTACCTTTTTAAACTCAGCTGCGACACTTGTTCCAGAAAAATTAGCCCTAGTTGGCCAAAAAGTATTAGGTCCAGCTACTTCATGGTTAATTAACCCCGTGATGCCAGTCGTGTTCTGGTTAGCAGCGATTGATGCAGGCAAAACGACCGGATTATGGCGACAGCTTTGGGCGGTATTTCGACCGTCGTCTCTGGCAATGCGCTTCCTGGTATTGTATTAGGTATTTTAGTTGGTAAATCAGCTGAAGAACATGGATATCAAAGTAATGTTGTTCGAATTTTAATTGCGATTGTCGCTATAATGTTCGTAGCTATTGCTTACTTCCGTGGATTCTTTGCCTTGTTAGGACTTTAGGAGGGTAATATGTCAAACAAAACAGTTGAACTTAAAAAGAATAAAACTTTTATGGATTCATTTAATGAATTCTTACTAAAAGATAATACGTTTATTTTACTAGTTATCTTAGCTTCAGCGGCTATTTTTGCTGGTACCTTCTTATATATTAAATTTAATACGGGTGTCTTTAGTGATTTAGCAGTCGCCCAAATGTTACGCGATGGTATTGATGGTGGTGACTTCTCGGGCGCAGCTGGTTTCGCAGCTGGATTCTTAATTGCTCGGATTTTAGAAGGACCACTTGTTGGTGTGCTTGATATTGGTGGTTCTTTAATGACTGGGGTTGGAATTGGTATTCCAGCGGTTTTACTTTCCAGTAAAATTGATCTTCCTTTCAATAACTTTGTCTTTGCATTAGGTTTTGGTGCTTTAGTAGGTTTAGTAATCGGCGCAATCATTATGATTATTCGGAAAACTGTTCCTCAAGGTGTTTCAGTTGGTGGTACAGAAATCATGATGGGAGCTGGTAACGCAGCGGGCCGTTATTTAGGGCCAATGATTATTATTGCGGCGGGACAATATCATGCTTGGGCAGGTATCGGTGCTTTAATTGGCGCAGCAATCTTTTATAAATTAAATAAAGAAATTACGGGTGGTGCTATTTTAGGCGCAATGTTACTCGGAGCTTTATTAGTCGGATAAAAGTGGGGCTCTCCCCACTTTTCCATTTGGGAGGCAATCATGAATAAATTGCTCAAACAAGCGTTGCTAATTACAGGGCAACGCGTTGATATTAAATATAATTCTAAACAAATACTTGAAGTTGGAATGGATTTAGCTGAAACAGACTCTGAAGTAATTACCTTACCAGCTGATGTATTTGTTTCCGCCGGGTGGATTGATATTCATACCCATTGTTATGGCGGATTTCCCTTATATAAAGGGATTCCTGATGAAGTTGGGATTAAACGCGGCGTTAGTACTGTTGTTGATGCTGGCACGTGTGGCTATCAGCAAATTGATGAATTATATGCTGATGCTTTAAATAGCAAAACTCGAGTCTTTGCATTTATTAATATTTCTAAACGGGGCATTGAAACTCAAGATGAACTAAGCGACTTAAGCTTATTAGAACCAGAGCCAATTAGACAATATTTCAAGAAATATCCAGATTTCCTGGTGGGTATAAAAGCCCGCATGAGTAAATCAGTGATTGGAGCAAATGGCATCATCCCATTAAAAATAGCAAAAGCGGTAGCGCGTGATGTAAATAAGCCAGTGATGGTTCATATTGGTAGCGCGCCTCCAGAGCTAGCTGATATTTTTGCTTTATTAGAGCGCAATGATATTGTTACCCATATTTTTAATGGTAAAGCAAATGGAATTATCCGCGACCAACAAGTCGCGCCATTTGTGAAGCAAACTCATAATCGGGGAATTTTATTTGATATTGGTCATGGTTCCGAAAGTTTTAGTTTTGCCGTAGCAAAACTCGCTCGACCAACTCTAGCATTTAATACGATTTCAACTGATATCTATGAACGTAATATGACAACTGGCCCAGTGTTTGATTTAGCAACAACCATGAATAAGTTTTTAGCTTTAGGGTATAATAAAGAGGAAGTTATTGAGAAAGTAACCAGCGCACCGGCTCAAGCAATTAATCAACCTTATTTAGGAAGTATCAAAGCTGGATTTGCGGCTGATTTCACTTTATTCAAATTAGCTACTCCCCGCCATCATTTAATCGATGCTTATGGTCAAACAATGACGCTCAGCGAAGGATTTGTCCCAGTCGGGGTAATTGTTAAAGGAGAATATTATGATGTATCAACCTAAAGTAAACCGGATTATTAATGCCTCAGGCAAGATGACTATTTTAGGTGGCAGCGTAGTGACAAAAAATGTGCCTGAACAACTAAAAGTAGCGAGTCAATCCTTTTATTTGATGGAGCAATTACAACAAGTTTTATCAGCTGATATTGCTAAATTATTAGGGGTAGAACAAGCCTATATTGTAGCCAGTGCATCAGCAGGGATAGTTCAATGTGTCGCTGCCAGTATCGCAAAGCAGCGTTTAGACTTGATTTTAAATCCTTATGATGCGCGCTACTTTAAGCGGGAAGTGATTATCGCTAAAGGCCAGCTAGTCGATTATGGAACGAGTATTGAAGTGCCCATTCGGATGGGTGGCGGTGCTATTGTTGAAGTAGGGTTTGCTAATGGATGTGATATTGCTCACTATGAAAGTAATATTACCGCTAATACTGCTTGTATCATTTATGTGTTATCTCATCATGCGGTTCAAAAATCGATGGTGGATGTCGCAACTGTTATTAAGTTAGGCCAACGTTACGGAGTTCCGGTGATTGTGGATGCCGCTGCGGAAGGCGATTTAACTAAATATGTAAAAATGGGAGCCGATGCGGTTATTTATAGTGGCACAAAAGCGTTGGAAGGGCCAACTTCCGGGTTAGTGGTTGGTACAGAATCCTTTTTAAATTTAGTCAAACTTCAATATCAAGGGCTAGGTCGCGTTTTAAAAATTGGTAAAGAAAATATGCTAGCTTTGATGCAAGCTTTAGTTAATTATCATGAGCACACACCTGTCAGTGAAACAGAACAAAAACAACGGTTAACGACGTTTAATGAGCAAATTAATACCATTCCTTCCTTAAAAGCCACCATTGTTCAAGATGGGGCTGGGCGACCGATTTTTCGCTCTCAAATCCATTTCAAGCAACCCCATCAAGCGTTGCTTGTTAGTCAGCATTTAAAAGCAGGTGAAGTAAAAATCTATACTCGAGACTATCACGCCAATGAAAATTATCTTGAAATTGATATTCGTGATGTCAGTGATGAAGATTTAATATTCATTTATGCATGTTTAGTTCAAATTATGGAGGAAATAAGACATGAATCGTGAGGCTTTATTCTTAAATGGTCGGATTGGTTTAAATGTATTGTCACATGATCTACAAAATGCCATTGATATTTATCGGATAACAGCAGGTCATGTCGTGATTGGGATGTTGTCAAAAAATTATGAATCTAATGAAACTGCTATTTTAGAGATGGGAAAAGTTGCCCAACAAATTGATAATCATTTGTCAATTGGTTTAGGAGCTGGTGACCCGAAACAATGGAAAATGGTCGCTGAAATTGCTCGAGCGCTCCAACCTTTGCATGTCAATCAAATCTGTACCGCCACGGGCTATACCCGAGCATTATTAGGTCAAGATACCACGATGGTTAATGCCTTGGTTTCACCCACCAATGAGGTAGGTTATGTTAATATGGCGGTTGGTTATTTGGCTTCACACCAAGCCCCAACAAAGATTCCAATAAAAACAGCGATTGCAATGTTACAAGAAATGGGTGCTAGTTCTATAAAGTATTTTCCTATGAATGGCTTAGCCACCAGAGCTGAGTATGAAGCAGTCTGTTTAGCTTGTGCTGAAATGGGTTTTATGATTGAACCAACTGGGGGAATTACCCTAGATAATTTTGAACCAATTGTTAAAATCGCTTTAGATGCTGGCGTTAAACATGTCATTCCGCATGTGTATTCATCAATTATTGATAAAACAACGGGTTTAACCAACCTCGCTGATGTCAAAGTATTATATGAGATCATGCAACGTTTAACCCAATAAACAGCCAATCAAGTAGTTATTAAACTAAAACAGTTGTTCTTAAAGGACTGGTTGATTTAAGCTGAATAAAGATACGTTTGTTAAAATTGTAAAAACGTATCTTTTTATTTTAGGTTAGGGTTTTTTAATTTCTAATCCGATTTTAGTTTGGACACTAGCTAAGGTGGAGTGCGCTAATTGGCTTGCTTTCTTTTGGCCTGCGCTTAATGTTTGTTCAATTAAATCGGAATGAATGATTTTTTGATAATTCGTTTGTATTTCGGTTAAAGTGGCACTTACTGCTTGCGCGACTTCTTTCTTTAAAACGCCATAACCAGCGCCACTTAATCGTTTCACGATGGCTTCGATTGGTTCGGTGGTTAAACTCGCTAAAATCACGAGTAAATTACTAACGCCTGGTTGTTTAATTGGATCATAATTTATCTCATTATAGCTATCAGTGACTGCGCTCATGATTTTCTTTGAAGCAACTTTGGGGTCATCTAACAAATAAATACAACCTTTATCTGATTCATCAGATTTACTCATTTTTTTGCTGGGGTCACTTAGTGACATAATCCGCGCGCCAACCTCCGCAATTAATGGTTCAGGTACCTCAAAGGTGGGACCATAACGTTGATTAAACCGTTCCGCAATATCCCGAGTTAATTCGACATGTTGCTTTTGGTCATGCCCCACTGGTACGAAAGCTGGTTGATAAAGTAAGATATCCGCAGCCATTAAAGTCGGATATGTATAAAAGCCGACCGATAGACCAGGTTCATGTTGGCGATCTTTATATTGAGTCATCCGGTTGAGTTCACCAAGATAAGCATTACAACTTAAAATAAAACCAAGTTGCGCGTGTTCTGGTACATCTGATTGTAAAAAGATCGTAGTTTTAGCTGGGTCTAAGCCACAAGCTAAATATAATGCTACTGCATCAAAGAGATTTTTTTCCAGTTCTTTAGGTGGTTGATAGACTGTAATACAATGTAAATTTGCAATAAAAACAAATAATTTATATTCATCTTGGTATAAAACAAAGTTCTTTAACGCTCCAATATAATTACCTAAGGTTAAAGGTCCACTTGGTTTTATGCCGCTCACCATTTTTTTCATTGTCTTCCTTCTTTCCATAAAAAAACGTCCGCTCGGGACGCTAAGGCGTGGTGCCACCCAAATTCACTAAATTAGTCTTGTTACTTTAACGCAGCTAACGGGCTAAGCCACTCCAAAACTCCATTTCGCTTACCTAATAGTTCTCAGCTCCCTATCTCTCTGTTAGTTGGTAAGGTTACTTAAATTTTTTCTTCGTTTGTTAGATTATACCACACTTTTAGGTCGAATCAAGAGACCCGCTAAAATCGCGATTAAACTAATTATCAGATATAAATTGAACTTTTCTTCGCTAAAGCCACCATAAAGAATAAAGCTTGCCCCAATGATTGCAAAGATTGGGATGACGTAATTATAAAAGATACTTTTATCGGCTGCTTTGAATTTAATTAAAGCTCCAAGATATAAAGAAATATAAAATAAATGATTTAAAACAATGGGGAGATTATCTACTTCTAATCCTTCGACCCAAGTTAGTTGGTATAAGATTGCTCCATCAATGGATAAAAAATGTAAGAAAATCCAAAAGATGGTTAAGCCAAAAGCTAATAAGCTACTGGCGACGGGAACATCATATTGGGGATGAATTTTTTGGAGGCTTTGACTAAAAGGAATTTCATGTCGTCGTGCTAATGAGTAGGGTAGGCGCATATAACCTAAAAAGACTCCGTTTAAGGTCCCTAAGACCGAAATGGTAATAAAGATTAAAATGATCTTAAAGACAACTTCAGTAAAAAGCGTTTGCCCAAGCGCTTTGATTGGGTCAGTTCCCGCAATGATATTATCCACCCCAGTAAAAATACTGGCACCAATGAAGTAAAGTAAATAAATTCCGGTAATCAGTAAAGGGGCTAAAGTTAAAGCCAAAGGTAAATTCTTTTTGGTGTCTTTAATTTCATGGGCAATAAAAGGAGCGATTAACCAACCATCAAAGGCATAAGCCACAATGACAATGGCCAAAAAGAAGTTACTACTACTCACCGTTTTACTTAGGGTGGTGGAAACAATCGTACCGGGTTGACCAAAGATTAACCCTGTCGTGCCTAAAACTAAAAGGGCACCTATTTTTATAATCATAGCTAGGCTTTGGAAGCGTCCCGCACTAATCGTTGAAAAGACGTTTAAAATCATGATCCCTAATAAATAAGTGAGGGTTAAAGCCCAGATTTGCCAACCAAAACTTTGGTCGATTAATAAATTAGGCCAGCCAAAGATTGCAGCGGTGTAATTCGCTGCGACCCACGCCAAAATAGCACTGATAGCGGGGAAGTAGATAATAGTTTGAAACCAACCAGCCATATAGCCAAAGGTTTTCCCCCAACTAGCTTCACAATAATCGACAATTCCACCATCTTTACTGGACGCACTAGCGAAGCGTGCAATGGTCAATCCACCAAAGATGATACCAAAGGATGCAACTAAAAAAACCAGGATACCAGCGCCGAGGTTGCCATTAACCGTTCTAATAATGGTCGGGACTCGGAAGAAAATACCGGAACCAATCACAATTCCCACAATCATCGCAATTGTTGTTAATAAACTAAATTTTCTTTTGGGTAAATTACACATAAATTCATAGTAAAAGTAAAAAGAACTTTCACCGACTCCTTTCTGTGGCTAAAAGATTGTTAAAGATTTTTCTTTTAGCCAGCTATATTTTTTTTAAATTTTATCATTGGCGTATTAATTAAGCTATTTAAAATTGAAAATATCTCACAAACACGAAAATAAGTGCTAAAATAGCCATTATTTAAGGAAAAAGCCTCCAGAAAAAGCTTTTTTCTTTTCCACTATTTAAATCATAGCTAAATAGTATATAATATCACTAGGTGGTGATTTCGTGATAGTTATTTATACCTCGCCTGGTTGTGCATCTTGCCGCAAGGTAAAAAAGTGGTTAAAGGAAAAAAACCTTGATTATATAGAAAAAAATATTTTTTCGTTTGTTTTAAACGAAGTAGAAATAAAACATTTATTACAACGGAGTGAAAATGGGACGGAAGATTTGATTAGTAAACGTTCTAAAATTATTCAAGAGAGTAAAGTTAACTTAGATGAAATGACCACAAATGAAATAGTAAAGTTTATTCAAGATAACCCATCGGTGTTAAGAAGACCGATTATTGTTAGTGCTAAAAATTTCTTAATTGGTTATGATGAAGAAGAAATAGATGTCTTTATCCCAAGTGAATTACGCCACATCGCGGATAATGGCTGTGATAAAAACTGTCCTTCTTATGAGAATTGTGGAGCTTTCCGCAAAGATGTTGACGAAATGCTCGATTGAGCATTTTTAAGTTATGAGGTGTATGATGCGAGTTTTAGTAGGTTTATCCGGTGGAGTTGATTCAGCCGTGGCTGCATATTTGTTAAAACAACAAGGTTATGATGTGACCTGTTGTTTTATGCGTAATTGGGATTCTTTAGCAAATCAAGATATTGCGGGGAATCCAACGCTAAAAAATGACATTTGTCCGCAAGAACAAGATTACCAAGATGCAGTGAAGGTGGCGAAACTTTTAGATTTAAAAATCTTACGAGTGGATTTTATTGCGGAATATTGGGAAGAAGTATTCCAACGTTTTTTAGCAGATTATCGGCGCGGTTGGACTCCTAATCCAGATATTTTATGTAATAAGTATATTAAGTTTGCTGCTTTTTTTGATTATGCGATGGCTCATGGTTTTGAAAAAGTCGCCACGGGTCACTATGCTCAGATTTTATTTCAAGCAGGAAAATACCAATTACTAAAAGCGGATGATTTAAGTAAAGATCAATCATATTTTTTATCGCAAATTCCACACGCTGCTTTAGCAAAAACGCTGTTTCCTTTAGGTGAGATCACTAAAGTAACGGTGCGCCAAATTGCCCAACAACTCCAATTACCGATTGCGGAAAAGAAGGATTCAACTGGGATATGTTTTATCGGTGAACGCAATTTTCAATTATTCTTATCCAACTACTTACCGAGCAAACCAGGGAATATTATTGATATAAATAGCTTAAAAGTAGTGGGTCAACACCAAGGAGTTTTATATTACACTAGTGGCCAACGAAAAGGCTTAGGCATTGGGGGAGTAGCTGGACCTTGGTTTGTGATTGGTAAAAACGTCCTGAAAAATGAATTATATGTTACTAACGACCAGCGTGACACGTGGCTTAACGCCACTAGTTGTGTAGTAAGTGAGTTAAACTGGTTAAATGAGACGCCGTATACTGGTGCCTGCCAAGCTAAGTTTCGTTACCGACAAGTTGATTATCCGGTCGAAATTACCAGTAAAGCAGCTGATCAAGTCGTAGTAACGTTTAAAACCCCACTTAAAGCGATTACCTTGGGCCAACAAGCGGTCTTTTATCTAGATAACCAGGTATTAGGTGGCGGAACAATTATTGATGTGTTAAACGCTGATTTAAGTATTCAAGCCCGAATTAAAGAGGTAACAGGATGAAAGTAACTACACCAGCTGGTCAAATAATTAAAGCGAATGAGTATTTTAAAAATGTTAAAAGCTTAGTTCGGTTTAAAATACACCGTTTAAATTTAGCCAATTTCTTTTTAGGTGCGAATATATTTTATTCATTAATATTTTCTTTTTATTGGTTAAGTCCAAAACATTTAACCGTACGTTCTCCAATCATCGTTTCTTTTTTAGCGACGGGTTTAGCCTTGGTTATCGCCTTGGTTTTGTTAAAGGCCGATATAATTGATGGTTGGCGCGTCTTTAAACAAAACGTTTGGGCCAACCTTAAGATTGCACTAACTGGTTTAGGCCTGATGTTTTTAGGTAATTTAGTTTTTAATTTACTCATGTTAAAACTTAAAGGAACCTTGACTCCACCTGCTAATGAAACTAATATTTCAATGATCTTTCAAATTGATCCGCTTTTAATGTCAATCTTAATTGCGTTATTCGCGCCCATTTTGGAAGAGTTAGTTTTTCGTAACTCCTTGTTTCGGGGGACACTAGATCGAGCCGGCTTTTGGCCAGCTATTTTAATTAGTTCGTTGGTGTTTGGTTTAATGCATGTTTTACCAGCTGTTTTAGCGGGTGACTGGTCAGATTTAATAAATATCGTAATTTATATGCATATGGGCGTGCAAATGGCTTGGGCTTATTATCGCTCAGGTACCATTATTACGCCGATTATTATTCATTTTCTCAATAATGGCTTTTCATTATTAGTACTCATGGGCTTAATCGCATGAACCAACAAGTCATTGTTGGCTATTTTATTAAAACGGTTTATCACAACTATCAATCTGGTTATACTGTAGCGCGATTTTTACTGAAAGATGCGCTGGATAGCGAAATTGTGGTGGTTGGAGTTATCCCGAAAATTATCGATGAACTGGCTTATGAATTAACTGGTGAATATTTTGAACATCCAAAATTTGGTTGGCAATTTCAAATCACCGGAATTAACCCGTATTTAGTCTCGGAAAAAAGTGCGATTATTAGCTTTTTATCGAGTGCTTTTTTTATTGGGATTGGCACAGTTGTCGCTGGACGAATTTATGATCACTTCGGTAGTGAAACTTTAACGATCTTACAAGCGGATGTGAATCAAATTGAAACAGTTAGTGGCTTATCTAATAAACAAAAACAAGCAGTTATTGCGGGCTTAAATAAAACCAATGATCTTTTAGAAGCCTATGAATTGTTTTCTTTGTTAGGTTTAAATCCCCAATTAATTTATATTATTACTAAGATTTTTGGTCAAGCAGCGAGTGAGATTATTAAAGAGAATCCCTATCGCTTAGCTTTTGAAGTCGAAGGAATTGGTTTTAAGACAGCTGATAAAATCGCCATGAAGTTAAACTTTCCGTTAGATCATCCTTATCGCTTAGAAGCTGCTTTAACAAGTTTAGCATTAGAATTATGTTTTAGAAGTGGCAATACATTTATTAACGAAAAACAACTGGAAGGCGCGTTTCACGCGGAGTTTCCTGAATTTGATTTTGCTTATTATTTAGCGTCAGTTTTAAAGCAAGGGTTATTAGTAATGGAAGAAGATCGAATCTTCCATCAAAGTCAATATCAAGCAGAAATTACTATTAGTCGCTTCTTTCAAGGTTTTCCGTTTTCACCCTTGGCTGCGGTTAAATTAGATGAATTAACTAAACAGATTGATGCGTTAAGCGAAAAATATAATATTAGTTATGACCAAAGCCAAAAACAAGCTTTATCCACATTGTTTTTAAAAGATGTGATGATCGTGACTGGTGGGCCAGGTACCGGGAAAACGACAATGGTTAAAGCCATGGTGAATTTATTTCAAATGCTCTATCCAACTGAAAGTGTCGTGCTTTGTGCGCCAACGGGGCGGGCTGCGAAACGTTTAACTGAATTAACCGCCGCACCAGCCTCAACGATTCATAGTTTATTGGGTTTTGACTTAGAGACTAATCGCTTTCGCAAAAACGAAACTGATCCGTTAGCCATTTCGCTATTAATTATTGATGAGTTTTCGATGGTTGATAATTGGCTCTTTGCTAGTTTATTAAAAGCTTGTTCGCAAGTTAAAAAAATTGTCATCATTGGCGATGATAATCAATTACCATCAGTCTTGCCAGGGAACGTGTTAAGTGATTTAATTTTAGCGCAATTATTTCCGGTTATTCGACTAACGACGATTTATCGTCAGAAAAAAGGCTCAGGAGTCATTGAATTAGCCCACCAAATAAAAAATGGTCAAGTCGCTGATTTAAGTACTTTTAGTGATGTTAAGTTTTATACTGTTGAATATCACGAGCTAAAACAACAGTTAACACAAGTTGTCAAAGAGATTTTTACTTTAGGCTACAATTTGGATGAGTTCATTGTTTTAGCACCACGTTATCACTACAACTTAGGGATTGATGATTTAAATGTGCTTTTACAAAATGTTTGTAATCCTGCTAGTGCTGCGAAACAAGAATTGAATTATGGTTTACGGGTTTTTCGGGAACAGGATAAAGTTATGCAACTAAAGAACCAACCTGATGATGATATTTACAATGGTGATATCGGCTTTATTGTCGAAATTAATAATCTTGGGACGACTGAAGTAAATCTGATTGTTGATTTTGATGGCAATTTTGTTAGTTATACCCCGGAGAACTTAGCGAATTTAACTCATGCTTATTGCGTTTCAATCCATAAGGCGCAAGGTAGTGAGTATCCAATTGTAATTATGCCGATTATTAAAGCCCATCTATTTATGCTTAATCGCCAGTTACTTTATACTGGCGTAAGTCGAGCGAAACAAGAATTGATTTTATTAGGTAATCCCGCTATTTTTTATCATGCCGCCGCAAAGGCTGTGCGCCAAACTCGCCAATCGGGTTTAATTAGTCGACTACAAGCGGTGACTTAAGGTTTATTTTTCGGCTTGATAAAAAAGTGCTATAATTTAAAGGAAGAAAAGAGGTAGCAAAATGCTAATTACTAACGGAAGAATATTTTTAGCTGACCGCGTGATTGAAAATGGCTATGTTCAAATTGATAAAACACAAATAGTCGCGATCGGTGAGATGAGCCAAGCGCCTAATGATAGCGACATTATTGATGCGCAAGGTCGTAACGTTTGGCCAGGTTTTATTGATCAACATATTCATGGTGCTAATGGTGCCGATCACATGGACGCCACAACACAAGCTTTAGCGGATATCGCCACTTTTTTACCAGCTGAAGGCACGACTTCCTATTTAGCTACGACGATGACCCAAGCAGTGGATGTAGTGAATGAGGCTTTAGCAGTGATTGAAGATTATCGGGTTAATCATAATGGCCCTGGCCAAGCAGAAATTTTAGGGGTGCATTTAGAAGGACCTTTCATTTCCAAAAAGCATGTTGGTGCCCAAAATCCAAATTTTGTGATTCAACCAACTAAGGCGGCGTTTGATGTATTTTGGGAAGCTGCTAATCACACCATTAAATTAATTACTTATGCGCCAGAAGAAGCCGAAGTAGGCTTTACCGACTATTTGAGAAGTAAAGGTGTTGTTCCATCAATTGGTCACTCCGATGCGCATTTTACGGAAGTTGAAGCTGAAATACCACATGGTTTATGTAATTTAACCCATTTCCATAATGCTATGACTCCCCATCATCACCGGGAGCCAGGTGCGGTAACGGCTGGCTTTGTTTATCCCGAACTGCAAGCTGAATTAATCGTTGACGGAATTCACTTAAATCCAGCGGTAGTTAAAGCCACTTATGAAATTAAAGGTAGTGATCATATTATTTTAATTACTGATGCGATGCGAGCCAAAGGGTTAGCTGATGGTAAGTATGATTTAGGTGGTCAAGAAGTCACGAAAATTGGTAAAGAATGTCGGATTGAAAATGGCGCGTTAGCAGGCTCGGTAGCGGAAATGAATTTCGCTGTGGATAACTTTAAAAAGTTTACTGGCGCAACCTTAGCTGAGCTGGTAAAAGTTGCTAGTTATAATCCAGCTAGACAATTAGGAGTCTTAGGCCGGAAAGGTAGTATCGCGGTTGGAAAAGACGCCGATATTATTATCGTTGACGATGAAATTAATGTTTATTTGGCTATCTGCCGTGGTAAGATTGGTTATCAAAAATAAAAGCGCTGAG
>CAZAZP010000011.1:0-31928 GCA_964489695.1 uncultured Erysipelotrichaceae bacterium
ATGCGGATTTTTCTTTTAACCAAAATTTAAAGTTTATTTATAATTAGGATCGATATCATTATGCATCGAAATGTTTAAGCGATTCCAAGTATTAATTTGAATAATCATTAACATAATATCCGCAAAATCTTTATCATTGAAATAACTTTGAACTTCTTCAACGATTTCTTCAGGAACACCTACTTCCGAAATCAAAGTAACATGTTCAGCTAAATCTAACACCGCCTTTTCAGCTGGAGTAAATAAGTCTGTTTCGCGCCAAGCATTCAGTAAGAAGATTCGTTGGGGAGTTTCACCAATCTTTAAAGCATCTACTGTATGCATATTTAAACAATAAGCACAACCATTAATTTGCGAAACCCGCGTTTTAATCAATTCTTTCAGAATCGGATCGATGGCTGTATTGTCTTTAAAATACATCTCCATTTTGGTAATATTGGTCATACCAGCTGGAGCAGTCTTGAAAAAATCTACTTTTCTCATTAGTAATTGTCTCCTTTCATTGATTACTAGTTACTTAAAGCTTAGTCTTTTAACAGAAGTGATGCAATTAAAGTGCCCAAATAAAAAAGGTAGCACCGAAGTGCTACCTTTAGGCTTGATTAATTTCCGTTTTTCTTAACTACTTGAGTATAGTTTTCATAAACGATATTCGTGTAGTTAGCTGGAATTTCTACCACATTAGGTGAAACAAAGATAAACATTTCATGACCTAATTTTTGAAGAGCTAGTGCTGTTTCTGAAGCGATAATTTGAGTTAACGTAATCGCAGCGACAGTACTAGAGGCACCCACTTTTTGAGGATAGCCAGGAATTGCTACCACAGCATCATTTAATGGACAAGAGTTGTCCAATAAAATATCTGCCACATCACCTAATTTTTTTCCACTCGAGTGGGTAGCAGTCGCAGCTGCATAGTTTTCGCCACTAGTAATAGCAACAACTTTTAAACCACGTTCTTTAGCATACAAAGCCGCTTCTAACGGGGCAGCATTTAAACCACCATGAGAATATACGATCATTACTTCGCCCGCTTGGAAATTGTAGCTTTGTAAGTAATTATCGATATAACCTTCTTGTCTTTCAATCCAGAGTAGCTCACGGGCGCCACCGGGTCCGATTACATTGGTCCACATTAAGCGTGGGTCCATTAAGGGATGCCAACCAACGACACCGCCATAACGCGGAAACATGTCTTGAATTGGTAAGACTGAATGTCCGCTCCCAAATAGATGCACTAATTTACCCGCTGAAATAGCTTGAGCGCACCACTTGACGACTTCATCAATTTTATCTTTTTGGGCGTCTAACTTTTCAATAATCTCAATAATATTTTTCGTATACTCGTAATTCATTTTCTACCTTCTAACTAGTTAACTATAAAAGCCTGTCAAATAACCTAAACCTGTCAACCCAAGGGCTACCACAAAGAGTACTAACATAATGAATAATGGTGATTTCTTCTTTTTAGAATATAAACCATACACACCAAGGGTTAATAGGAGTGGTAAAATATTGGGGAAGATATTATTAATCATCGCATTAACATCAACCGCTGCCATTTCTCCACCTGGAGGAGTGACAGTAACCGGAATATTGAAACTAACAAAGGATGCAGCCAAAGCTCCGACTACGATTAAACCAAGTAAAGTGATGGAAGAAGTGATTTGGTTTAATTTACCTGATTCTACAAATGATTGAATTCCTTGAACCCCAGTCCGATAACCAATTGACCACATTTTCCAACTTAAAATCGTCGTGATTAATGGATATCCAACCATATAAATAATTGGACCAAGATATGTAAAAGCACCACCAAAATTGGTAATCGTCATCACTAAAGTTAAAAATAATGGAATCACCGTCGCGACCCAGACCGAGTCTCCAATGGCGGAAGTTGGACCAATTAAAGCAACTTTAATGGCATCGCCCATTTCAGGATCAATTTCTTTATTCGCAATTGCTTCTTCCGTACCGCAAAGGATACCGGGAGCGATTGCACCTAATTGTTGCTCAGTGTTAAATAAAGTCAAGGCACGTTGATAAGCTAATACTTTATCTTCATGATTATCATATAACTCTTCAATAATTGGAGACATTGTATGAGCAAAAGAGTTACCTAAGAGGTTTTCTCCTTGTTGTGAGCAACCATGCCAGAAAAACCAAATTTTCCAAGCTTGTTTTAAGGTCTTATCAGTTATTTTCTTACTCATGCTTTGTGGTCTCCTTTCTTTTGGCTAATCGCAACATAATATAATACGACTAGAATCGTACCAAAAACTGTAATTCCCATCATGTCCAGTTTAAAGTTACCGACTAACATAAAACCTAAAATAAATAACACAAAATGCCAGCTCTCTTTTAAAAGATATGACAATAAAATTCCAATCCCAAGTGATGCCATCATGCCACCAAAGGTTGATAAAGTGATTACTAACCAAGTAGGCATGAAATCTGCAATATTAACTCCTGATTGAGATCCAATTACCGCGGTCGTATAAAGAATTACGACAGCTGGTACAAACCGGCAAATAAAACCAATGAAATTACCTAAACCAGCGTTCGCAAAAGCAATCTTTTTACCATCAGCTTCTAGTGCAGCCTTAGTTGCAAGACGCGTCACAGATAAGTTTAACGCATAAGATAAGTTCCACATCGCAACTCCGATTGCTCCACCAACGGTTGAAAAAGCCCACATTACCGCTGTTGTTTGAATCATATCACCGGTATGGAAGGCTAACGCACCAGCTACCCCGATGTAAGTCGCATAAGATAAATCCCAACCGACTGCTCCACCTGGTGTCACTGAGCCTAAATTCGCTAGTTGTAGTAATAATCCTAAGGTAATCGCGGTCGGAACATCATTCATAATTAGTCCCACGACAAATGCCGCTACTAATGGTCGACCAAGCATATACCAACCAAAAGTATTACCGACAACTGAGCCGATTGCTCCTAAATAAACAAATAACGCAATCAATACTGCTTGCCACAATTGCATAGCTTAACTCCTCCTATCTTTTAAATTTTCCCAAAGTACAGCTTTATCATTTGGCAATTGTTGGATAATGACTTTCACGCCATTATCGTTGTACTTATCGAGTGCTTCAACATCCAATTTTGTAAAACTTAACATTTGACCTACCCCGACACCTTTTAAAGTAAAGACTGCGTCCGCTTGTTTTGAACAGTTACCAATATTTATATTATTGGCTGTTTGTAACACGGAAAAGACGTCAGCTAATTCTCGCGCAAAGCGGAAAATTACTAACGTGTTCTTTTCAATGGGGGTTGCTAAAACCGTTAGTAGCTGTTCTTTACTGACTACCAAAGACTCTAAATGGGAAGGTACTCCGACAGTCACTAACATTTTCATCATCGGGTTTTGGGCAATTTGATCATCTACTGCAATTAAGCGTTCAATGTTTAAAGTTTTTACCCAAGCCGTTACAATCTGGCCATGAATCAGACGGTCGTCGACTCTTACGTACAGTTCGCTCACTAATCCACCTCCTTAAAACTAGTTTTGCTAACTCCAACCTAACTTATTGCCTCTTAGAATACAATTAAACTCCATGATTATGATAATTTTTACCCAACTTCGGTAAATATTTGAATCTCTCTTTCGGATATAGTATGATTATAGGTAAGCGATTACGCAAGGAGGCAGCAATGCCGAGCGAAAATATTTACTTCCAAATGGAGAATATTATTGATCTTTCCCCGAGTGAAAGACACGTCATTGATTACTTACTGGAAAATGGTAAGCAAGCTTTTAACTATTCCATTGTTGAATTAGGCACGAAAACCTTTACTAGTGCTAGTACCATTACCCGAGTTTATCGGCGCTTAGGCTTTGAAAGTTACGGTGATTTTAAAACTGCTTTGATTCGGGATTTAAATACCTATACTACCTCACAAATCATCTTAGAGAAAAAGGAAATTATTAGTGCTAAGGATGATGTCGAAACTATCATTAAAAAAATAACCAATAACAGTATTAACGCCTTATTAAAAGTCACTCACTTAAATAACCCAACGACCTTTCAAAGTGTTGTTGACTATATGAAATCCGCTAATCAAATCCATTTATTTGGTAGTGGTGTCTCAAATTTGATTTGTCGGGATGCGATGCAAAAAGGCTTGCGAAGTGGCTGTAATATTACTTCTCATATCCATTATGTTGAAATGATGATGCAAGCGCGCCTAGCTAATCCCAATGATTTAGCCATCATCGTTTCTTACACGGGTGAAAGTGATGATATGATTAAAGTCGCTAAAATTTTAAAAATCAATCACATTAAAACTGTCTCAATTACCAGTAATACTAATAATAGCATTGTTAAGCTTAGTCAAGTAAAACTGTTTGTGGATGCGAGTGAAAGCTTTTATCGCGTAGGTGGCATGGATAGTCGGATGAGTATGCAACATGTTTTAGATATTATTTTCTCGATTTATTTCAGCCAAGTAGCAGCTGCTCGAGCTAGTATTGAAAAAAGTTTGTTAACTGAAGATTTTACTAAAAAATAAACCTAGTCTTAATAAATTAACGCTTACTACTTAGTTAATTCATGTTTGACTAGGTTTTTTTATGTTAAACAAGTTTAGTTGGATTTAATAGTTCATCTAGTTCGACTTCACTGATTAAACCAGTTTGGCCAACCACTTCTTTGATTGACCGTTTTTCATCTAATGCTTGTTTCGCCCACGTAGATACTTGCGTATAACCAAACTTTTTAACTAAGCCGGTAGCACTGGCTAATGAGTGCTCAACTGCCGCTAAACAAGCTTCAGAATTAACCGTTAGCCCCCTGATGGCTTTAGTTGTTAAAGTGTTAAGCGCATTAGTTAATAATTCAACTGATTCAAATAAACTAACTAACATGACTGGTTCAAAAACATTTAACTCCATTTGACCAGCTTCACTGGCTAAAGAAACCGTCGTATCATTCCCGATCACTTTAAAACAGACTTGATTGACCACTTCTAAGATTACCGGATTGACTTTACCAGGCATAATTGAAGAGCCTGGTTGAACTGCTGGTAAACTTATTTCATTTAAGCCATTACGCGGACCCGAGGCCATTAAGCGTAAATCATTCATCATCCGCGAAAGACTTAAGGCAAAATTCTTTAAACTACTATGAAAAGCCACGAAACTATCCACGTGTTTGGTCGCATCAACCAGATCATCCGCTAACTGAAAATTTAAGCCAGTTAAATCACTTAGATTTTTTACCGCCAGCTTGGCATAACCTGGTGCCGAATTAATCCCTGTACCAACGGCAGTTGCGCCAAGATTTATTAAGCTTAAATCGTTTAAGCTTTGGTTAATCCGAGCTTTTTCTCGGGTCAAAACACTTTGATAACTCTGAAAGATTTGGCCAAACGTAATAAAGACCGCGTCTTGTAAGTGGGTGCGCCCAACTTTGATTACCTCATGGTACTCAACACTTTTAGCTTGAAAAGCCGCGATTAATAAGTCGATTGCGGTCAATAAAGCTGGGGTTAAAGTTAATAAAGCGTATTTACCTGCGCTTGGAATCACATCATTGGTCGATTGAGATAAATTCACTTGGTCATTGGGATGGATTAATTGGTATTCGCCTTTGGCTAAACCAGCTAATTCTGCTGCGCGATTCGCGATTACTTCATTAACGTTCATATTAATCGAAGTCCCCGCCCCACCTTGAATGGCTTCAGTAATAAAAGCTTCTTTGAATTTACCGTTTAAGATTTCATCACTCGCTTTTAAGATGAGATTAGTTTGTTCATTGCTCAATTTACCGACCGCTAAGTTAGCTAAGGCACAAGCCTTTTTAACCCAAATGATGCCTTCAATTAAAGCTGGATGAACTAACTGCTGGTAAATCTGAAAGTTTTCTTTTGCACGTAAGGAAGCAATTCCATAAAGTGCTTTTTCCGGAATTTCTTTTTCACCCAAAGCATCTTTTTCAATGCGACAGCCAACTTTAGTCATGCTCTGCTCCTTGTTTTTTTACTTGCGGTTGAACCATTAAGTTGTAATCAAAAAAATCATCAAATTCAGCGCTACTCATTAATCCTAACTCTATTACTACCGCTTTTAAACTTTGACCAGTCTGTTCCGCCTGTTGGACAATCTTTGTAACTTGATCATAACCAAAGCGTTGATTTAACCAAGTAGCCGTCATTAAAGATGCTGCTAGGTTTTGCTCCATAACCTTCAGATTAGGCTTTAAACCACTTAAACAGCGTTGATTAAAAGAGTTAACGCCATCAGTTAATAACCTTAAAGCTTGCCAGAGGTTATAGCCAATTAACGGCATAAATGTATTTAATTCAAAATTGCCTTGCGAATTAGCTAAGCTAATAGTTTGTAAGTTGCCCATGACTTGTAAAGTCACCATCATTAATGCTTCATTTTGGGTTGGATTAACTTTTCCCGGCATAATCGAACTACCTGCTTCATTGGCGGGTAAAATTAATTCTTTTAAACCAGTTTTTGGTCCACTAGCTAAAAAGCGAATGTCATTGGCCAGTTTAAAGAGATTACCAGCTAACGCATTTAAAGCTCCGGTTAAAAAGACTAAACCATCTTTAGTACTAATAGCGTGAAATAAGTTATCACTGGGTTTTAAAGCAAAACCAGTTAACTGACTTAATGTTTCTGCCATCGCACTTGGATAACCGATCCATGAGTTTAGTCCAGTTCCAACCGCGGTAGCGCCTAAGGGTAAAACCATTAAATATTTATAGCTATCTAAGATTTGATTAATACCCGTTTCAATCATTGCCCGCCAAGCACTAACGACTTGGCTAAACTTAATCGGAGTAGCATCTTGTAAGTGAGTCCGAGCTGTTTTAATTACCGAAGGATAAGCTTGTTCTAAAGCTAATAAAGTTTGCTTAAACACTGTTAAAGCTGGGATTAGTTCATGTTCTAACATCGTTAGCGTAAATAAGTGTAACGCAGCTGGATAAACGTCATTTGAACTTTGGCCTTGATTTACATCGTCATTAGGGTGAATTTTTAATTGAGCGGTACTTGCCAAGCTACTAATTACTTCATTAACATTCATATTAGTTTGGGTACCACTGCCAGTTTGCCAAATTACTAACGGAAAATGTACCATCAAATCCGGTAAGGCCAATAACTCTTGACAAGCTTGCTTGATAGCTTGACTTTTTTCCTCAGTTAAACCACCCGTTGCGCCATTGACGCTGGATGCGGCTTGTTTAATCTGAATTAAGGCTCGAATTAACGGCTCTGGTTGAAGCTCAGTGCCAATCGGAAAATTTTGGCGACTACGCTCGGTATTAACTCCCCAGCTAACATCTTGAGCCAGTTCAATCGAACCATAGCCGTCGGTTACTTTTCTAGTCATGTTATTTTTCTACCTGGTCAATAATCGCTTGAGCGACTTGATCAGCTACTTTTAAGTTTAGCGCGTTAGGAACAATATAATCTTCCGCGAGTTTTGCATCACTGACCATCTCCGCAATGGCGTGAGCAGCAGCAATTTGCATTTCTACCGTTATTTTCGGGGCACGAGCTGCTAAAATTCCTTTAAAAATACCCGGGAAAGCTAACACATTATTTATTTGATTAGGATAATCCGAACGACCAGTCGCGACAATTTTTGCGCCGGCAGCTTTAGCTATTCCATAAGGTATTTCGGGATCTGGATTGGCTAAAGCAAAGACCACTGCATCTTTCGCCATCGTTTTAACCATCTCAGCACTTACAAGATTGGCCGCAGAAACCCCAATAAAAATATCTGCGCCAACCAAAATTTCGGCTAAAGTGGTCGGACCAGTTGGCGCGCTTAATATCGGGCATAAAGCTTGGACGACACTATTATATAAGTCAGGGGTAGCTGGATTAATAACTCCACTGGAATTAACCCCATAGATTTCATTAATGCCTATACGATGTAACATTTTAATAATTGCTGAGCCCGCTGCCCCAGTACCAGAAACCACTACTTTAGCCTGAGTTAAATCTTTCTCTAAATAGCGATACGCATTAATTAAGCCTGCTAAAGTAACAACGGCGGTGCCGTGTTGATCATCATGAAACACGGGAATTGATAGTCTTTCCTTTAAAGTTTCTTCAATATAAACACAATCTGGTGCTTTGATATCTTCTAAGTTAATCCCTCCAAAGGTTGGAGCAATTAACTCACAAAACCGAATGATTTCAGCTGGATCAGCAGTATCAATCACTAGTGGTATTGCGTTAACCCCCGCAAAGGCCTTAAATAAAAACGATTTACCTTCCATCACCGGTAAACCCGCAGCGGGACCAATATCCCCTAAGCCTAAGACTGCTGAGCCATTACTTACCACTGCAATTGTATTACCCTTCCAGGTATAGTCATACACTGCCTTTTCATCTTGCGCGATAACTTCACAAGGGGCAGCAACGCCAGGTGAGTAAAGTAAACTTAGATTTTCCACCGTTAATTCTTGAACTTTATTTTCGACTTGGATTTTACCAGCTAATTGTTTATGTAAATCCAAGGCGGCTGTTTTAATATTTGCCATATAATCTCCTTTATAACTTTAATTAAATTGTAGCACAAAACCAGCTTCGACATGGTAGCAATCCTTAGTTTAAAACAATAAAAAACCACTAAGAGCTAACTCTTAGTGGTTTAAATCCTGCTAGACTTATTGATGAATTTTTCTTTTGCGATTTAATAGTAAGAATAAAGCACCGCTAAGTAATAACATCCAAGCGATTGGACCATATTCAATCGTTCCAGTATTTGGTAACCGCGATAGCTTAAAGTTAACCACCGTAATAACTTCTGCCTCAAAATCACCCTCAAAAGTTTCAGGAATTTCAAAGCTATAGACTGTCTCATCACGTTTATAAGCTGTTGGTGCTGTTACTTCTTTTAAAGTATAAAGACCAGGTGCTAAATCGGTCACGACCACTGGTCCAGTGGTTGAGACAAACTCTTTAACAGTATTGCCAGCTTCATCTAAAATTATGATGACAGCTCCAGCTAACGGTTTACCTAAATCATCAACCTTATCAACAATTACTTCGCCTTGATAATTTATAAAATCAGCTAGTTCTAAAATATATTCTGTTACACCACTTGCTTCAGGAATTTCAAAGTCAATGGGAGCGGTATTTAGGATATAGCCAGCTAAAGTGGCTGTTTCTAAGATACGATAAGTACCAGGAACTAACTCCGTAAAGGTTACGTGACCTAGCTCATCTGATAAAGCTGTCGCTAACCAAGTATATTCGTCATCAATTAAAACTGCTAATTCAAATTCAACTCCCACCAATGGCTTACCAGCTTTATCAACTTTACTAAAGGTAACTGTCGCTTTATGGTTAACACGACTTAAGGTAACGACCGCTGGAATATCATCGGCTGAATCCACAATCGTAAAATGAATTGGTTGAGTATCAACTATATTACCAGCAACCGTCGCCGTTTCAATAAAGTAATAATCGCCTGGCGCTAAAGTATCCGTAATTGTAATTAGGCCAACGTCATCGGTGATTAAATCACTAAAGATTAAGTTATCGGCGTTGTCATAAAGATCATAGACAACTCCAGCTAATAAATTATCAGTTGCATCAGTTTTAGTTAAACTGACGCTTCCCCGATAGTTAACAAAAGTAATTTCTAGATCTAGCGCTTGGTTATAATCGTTGGTTGCGATTGTAAATACCAGTGGTCTAGTATTAAGCAGATAACCACTAGGAGCACTTAGTTCAATAATCCGATAACCACCAGCTGGTAAACCAGCAATTTCGATGGTTCCATCGGTTAAAGTAATCGTATCAATCGTCACAAACTCATCCACGATAAATTGCTCTAATAAGAAGACAGCGCCTTCTAGTAAATCACCCGCTGCGTTTTCTTTGCGAATTGACAGGATATTCTTCCGATTTATTAAACTTAGAATAACGGTACCATCAGTAGTGTCTTGATTAACATTCACAACTTTCCCTAAATATAATTCATCACTAATCACAAAGCCAGGTAAAGTTAAAATTTCTTTAATCGTAAAGGCACCATAAACTAAATTACCAAAAACAATAATTCCATTTTCATCCGTGGCTTTAGTGGCTACTTTTCGTCCTAATGGATTATATAACTCAAAGACAACCCCTTCCATCGGATTACCATCTTCATCCAATTTTTCTAAAGTCAAAGAACCTTTAACGCCAACGGCTGAACCACCGGCGGCACTAACATCAATTACGAAAGAGTTTTCTCCACCTTCATCGAGATAAGTCTCATCGTTTCCAGTGAGTACAACCCGATTTACTGCATTAAGATTATCTGGTGTAGCATTAATTAAAGCGTCGTATTCTAGCACATACATGCTATCAATCGTATAAAGGAATTCTAAGTAGAAGCCTGGAGCGGTCGCATTTTCAAGATCTTTAATATCGACTGTATAATCAATACCCTCAACTAATGGATTAGCATAATCAACCTCAAATGATTCATCTGGATGCATGATGACTGGATAAACTTTTAAAGTTTCTCCTAAAACAATCTGATTATTGGAAGATATGTCGGCTAAACTAGCATTATGTAGTGTCGATTGTGATTGATTCACATAAATTAACCAATGAATGAGGTCGTTTTCTTGGACCCCTGATTTTTCGACAAATCTATTACCATTCATTACCGAAACAGAAGCTGAAAGTGATCTTGTGCTACCTGAAGTTGCAACTACACTGGCAGTATTATGATACTCAGTTTTATCAATTACTGTATCAGCTAATGTTGTTTTAAATTCAACGGAATATTGATTATTCCCAGATCCATCGGGAAAAGCAATGATAAACTGATACTCATTATCCTCAGCGGGATATTGAATATCCAATTCAGCTAAATCTACGTTAGTTGAATTAAGATTTATCGTTCCATCCGGATTAACTGTATATAATTTAACTACTAATGATTCAGGAACATAGGTTTGATCAGTATCAATTTTATCAACCCAGCTGGCGTCAATAAATTCATAATTTTTATAGTTAACTAAGGTTGTCCAAGTAATTTCTTTGGTTACTGCGTTATAACTACCTTCTTTTTGACCATTATTATAAGTAAGTTCATTAATCTTTTGGCTAGCAGAACTATTGTTTTCTTGTGGATTATCATATTCATCATCCCAAGTTAACTTAGCATTATTAACAAAGGTGCGATAATCATACTCAGTGACGTACCTTTCATCAAAAGCAACCGTAAACGTCACTCTTAGCTGATGATTAGTTTCAGCATAATCATTTTTAAATGAAATGGAAAAACCTTTTTCCCACAAACCCATTCCCGCTGTAGTTTTTTGAAAATCATAATTATCCGGCGCTACCACTTGATTAAGTGTTACGTCATAGACTACCAAACTACTTGGGTCTAAAATTTGGCTTTCATGAAACTGATAAGTATCATATAGTGTATAGTTTTTTAATACATAACGGTTAACATTAATATCAATTTGCCAATCCATGGTCAAATCGCGATAATTAATGCCAGTTCCCGATTTCATAATTAATTGTGGGATTGCAGTACCGCTGTTGCTAGAACTTTTACCAACAGTAGTTATATTATTGCTATAGGTTTTATCTTCTACGATTAATATGCCAGCTTTAACCTTTGTTTCGTAGACCAACTTAATTGCTTCATTAACATCTTGATTAAATTGAATCTTTAATTCATTAGCTGGTGAATTACTTAAGGTAAAATCGTAATTACTAGTAACATTAGTTCCTGATTTAGTCGTAATTTTAAAAGATCCGGAAACATATTCTAAATCTGCATCAAAGACGTCCACCAATAATGGATTAGTTTGAAGTTTCTCACCATAATTATATTCAACGGTCCAAGTAAATTTTTGACTAGTTGAATTATAGGCCGGTTTAGTTTTATTTAATAACTTACCATAATTAGCATCAATAGTAGCACTTGTTGATAAAGAAGTAGAAAACTCAGGACTTGTCACAGTCGCATTATTTTGAAAACTAACTTTACCACCATCATCGGGTTTAAAACTTTCAGCGATTGTAGTCGTTAAAAAGATGGCATATGGTTTACTGATATCAGCATTAAAAGTGATATCTTTTCCATTTGGTTCAGTTAATGAATCAGTTACAGTATATGCTGAGGGCGATAAATCCGCTCCATAACTAATAAATGATCCATCAGATAACTTGAGATTTATTGGCTTGATGACAACATCATCTAAAGTTAAACCAGCTGGTAAAATATCAGTCACAACTACTTCTGAGAGCGTCGCATAAGGCTTGTTAATCCAAATTTCCCATTCAATCTGATTTGGATTTAAAGTTTTATCGGTCTTTCCTTTTTTCTCAATCGTATTAGTAACCCCTTTAGGTTGAATAGTGATCGTTACTTCACTATCCTCTTCGATTGGTTTTTCAATCACGATTGGTCCAGGTTCCGTCACTTTTGCTTTATTGATTTTGGCATCAAAGTGTAATTCACCATGGACTACAGAGTGGGCTTTTACTTCATCATTAAAGACGAGAATTACCTTATTGTCAGTTCCAATATAGAAGTAACCATATTCGCCTAACTCGCCGGTCATAACATTACTGACTTCGAAGGTATCAGGTAACATGAAACTGAAGTAATCTCCTTCTTCAATTAACAGCGCTTCACTGTTAGTAAATGACCAGATAAAATGAATCTTTACTTTTGAATCAATCACTACCTCATCCGGTGAAACTGGATTATTATCCGCATCAAAAAAAGATATATCGAACGAGTCGATAATATTCCGACTAGGATCACTCAATCGATCACGTATATCAAGATTATCCTCAGTTGGATACCAACTTGGGAGTTCCGCAAGAGCGTTAATTGGAGAAAAAACTAATGCACTAATTAACATTAAAATAGCTAAAAGTCCTTAACGTTTCATTTAATGTCTAATTCCTTTCTTATATTAATTTATTTTCATAAAATGGCGATGTTATTATAACATAAAATCAAATTTCGCTAGATTCAAGCTGAGATAAATGTTAGTAAACTCGTCATTTTGATACATTTTGTATTGCTCTCACTTTTTTTAGGCCGTTATTAGTGAATTGTGACTAAAAAGTTAGCTTAATCAAAGTATTTATTCCACAGCTTTAGTTCAAACTGAGCACTCGCTAATGAATCGGAAGCATGAATCAGATTATTAACTAAACGTTTTTCCAAATCTGCTTGGGCGTAACTATCTTGACTATACTTACCCCGTAAAGAAGCTGGATCAGCTGAAATCGGTTCAGTTGCACCAATTAGGTTTCTTGTAAAACTAATGATGTCGCCTTTAGTAGAACTAACTTCCAGTAGCTGAAGATAATGAGGACCATTAAAATAAAATGAATTAAAGAGCTTCCCGACAAAATTAAAATTCGAACCAGTTTTATCAATAACCTCTTGATAGTGGACTAATAAGGTCTGCATCACTGTCATATCGACTTCAATCTGCTTCGATCTTTCAATTACTAAGGCTTGGGCTTGTAATGCTTGGATTAAGGTTTTTACTAATTGTTGTTTAAACGCATCAGGTTTAAATAAAATAAATGTTTTTTCCATTAAGGCTAGTCTATCATATCTATAAACTAGAGACAATTAATGCGCTTTAAGGTATTTTAAGACTTGCAGATCTTAATAATGCTAGTTTAGTCTGCTTGAAAATTTGTTATAATAGTTTTGGCAGGTGACATATGGAAAAAATTGGTTTATCGTTAGCGGGTGGTGGAATGAAAGCCTACGCCCAACTAGGAGTTTTAAAATATTTAGCTGAAATCAAGCTTCAACCGACTGGTTTTTCCGGTACATCGATGGGAGCGGTCATTGGCGCCTTAGCAGCTTTAGATTTACCTTATTCAAAAATTGAAGAAATCATGTTTTCCGTCGAAAAACAAATCATCGATGAAAAAATTTTTTCGTTAACTAATACTCAATTTATTCCCTTAATCAAAAAAGATACGACTGGTTTATTAGATGATCGCAAGTTTATTGATTTAATTACCACTGAATTAGAAAAGTTAAACGTTAAAAACTTAACTGATTTAGTTCATCCCTTTGTTTGTCCAGCAGTTGATTTAATTAGTGGTCGCGTCGTTTTATTTACCAATCGACCTAAAGCTTTTAATACCACCAAAGAGTATGTGATTCACTCTGATACGCCTTTAATTACAGCTTTACATGCTTCTTGCGCAATTCCTTTAGTCTTTCAACCAGTAGAATACGAGAATTATCAATTAGTCGATGGTGGTATCTCATTAAATACCCCAGTGGCACCGTTAAAACAATTAGGCTTTGAAACCATTTTAAGTGTTACGATGGGGATTAAAAACAACTTTGCTGTTAGAGAAAAGATGGTTGATATTGCTAGTCGCGTCATTGAAATTATGGTTAATGAAGCTGATGAAAAAATGATTCGTTTAGCCACATTAAATCTTAATGCCTTTAATCCTAAAATCAACCTCTTTAGTTTTGGTAAAGGCCAAAATGCTTTAAAACTTGGTTATCAAATCGCTAGTGCACACCATCAAGAGTTATTAGCATTGGCTAAGGACAATTAACCATGAATTTAAAAACCAAAAAACAATTATGCCCGCAATTAATCTTAACGCTGTTAGGAATTATTGGGACCGCCATTGGGGCAGCTTTAACAATTAAAGCTGATATCGGAATTGGGGCTTGGGATGTCTTAAATGCTGTCTTAGCTAGTATCACTAAGATTAAAATTGGAACCTGTGCCATGATTATTAATTGTCTTTGCGTTGTTGCTCAAGCAGTAATTTTAAAACGTAACTTCAAAGCTCTTTATCTTTTACAAGTACCGACTTCCATTATTTTAGGTTTTGTGGTTAATTTTATGTTATATGAATTTTTGGCTCCCCTGCAATTATCCGCCTATTGGGCCCGCTTAGCCCTTTATGGCTTAGGCAATGTCTTTATTATTGGCTCCTTAAGTTTAATTATGGCGATTGGGATCGTAAGTTTTCCTTTAGAAGCCTTAAGCTTAGTTTTAGCGGACCACTTCCGCCAAGAATTTGGGAAAGTGCGTCAAGGTTTTGATTTAGGTAATTTAGTGGTCGCGACGATTTTAGCTTTTCTTTTCTCGGTAGCCCTACCGATTCGTGAAGGTACGATTATTGGTTCGATAATTTTTGGGCCAGCTTTAGCTTGGACGCTAAACACTTTAAAACCTAAGGTTAGTAAACTCAGTTATCAACCAACCACCGATCTATTAAACGACTAAGTCTTGTTTATTTTTATCTAAAAATATGATAATTTAAACAAGCTGGAGTATAATAAGCTTAAGTTAGTTAGTAATCAACTTAATGAATGGAGTTAATGATGGCTGTTTTAACCACCAACAGTTTAACCAAGTATTATGGTGCAGTGATTGGCATTAAAGAGTTAAATCTTAATGTTCCAGCTGGATCAATTTTTGGCTTGATTGGACCAAATGGAGCGGGTAAAACTACCTTGATGCGTTTATTAATGAACTTTATCTTTCCAACAAATGGTGAAGCCCAATTATTTGGTTTAGATATTGTTAAAGATAGCTATAAAATCAAGGAGTTGGTTGGTTATTTACCCAGTGAAGTTCATTACTATCCCGAACAAACCGTCAAAAGTTTACTTAACTATACGATGCGTTTTACTAGTCAAATTCAACCAACCGAATTAAGCGAATTAGTTAATTATTTTGAACTAAACCTGAACCGAAAATTTAGTGAGCTAAGTTTTGGCAATAAGAAGAAATTAGCCTTAGTTGTTGCTTTAATTAAAAAGCCTAAATTATTAATCTTAGATGAACCCACCACCGGACTTGATCCCTTAATCCAGCAAAAGCTTTTACATTGGTTAAAAAACTATCAAGCAGCGGGAAATACTGTTTTCTTATCCTCGCATAATTTAGCGGAAGTCGCCTCTTTATGTGATGAAGTCGCCATCATCCGCCAAGGAAAGATTGTCGAACAATTAGATTTAAACCAAGCTCGCTTAGGCTTAGGTAAAATAATCACCTTAAAAGGAGAAATCCCAGCCTCGATCTTAAAGAAATATGCCTCACTGATTATCGTAAAAAGTCCCCAAGAAATCTCCTGGCGTCATCAAGGGCCTTTAGGACCATTACTGAAGGATTTAAGCAATTGTCAGTTAACTGATATTAGTATTACTGATGCTGATTTGGCTGAATTGTTTTTTGAATACTACCAAAGTGAGGAAAAGACCCATGAATCTAGTTCGCTTTGATTATCGGCGTTTATTAAAGACTAATTTATTAATGATTGTTATTTTTAGTGGCTTAATTGGTTTATTTTTAGTCTTATTTCCTTCGATGGAGAAAAGTGGTGTTCAAACCATCGTGGCTTCGATGCAAGATGCTTTTCCACCGGGTTTCTTAGAAGCTTTTAATATTGATGTATTAATTGATTTTACTAATTTATCCCACTATTTAGCTTATTCCATCCAGTATTTTGGGATGGCAAGCTTAATTTATGCCTTAATCTTAGGTGTTGAAGCCCTTTTAAACGAACAAAGTAGTAAAACTATTGAATTCCTTTACGCGCAACCATTAACCCGGACCCAATTATTTAAAAATAAACTAATTAGTCGTCTTCTAACTTATTTAACCTTACAAATCGTTTTTGGTTTAATTGTGTGGCTAATTGCCAATGCTTTTCGTCCCACTACGCTGAGTTTTAATGATTTCGCGATCATCTGTTGGCAAGTTATGACTGGCATGACCTTTAGCGGACTAATTTGCTTAAGCTTAGGCTTTCTTTTAGGCACACTTTTAAAACCCACTAGTAACGCTTTAGCCTTAGCAGTTAGTATCTTTTTTGGGACTTACATCTTAGGTGTTATTGGTAAAATAAAGGCTAATCTAGCCTGGCTAAAGTACCTTTCGCCCTTTGATTATTCTGAACCGATGAACTTGGTTCGCCATGGTTGGAACTTGAATTATTTGTTAGTTGGCAGTATTTTAATCGTATTATTTTTATCGATTGCTAATGCTATATATCAGAAAAAAGATCTATATCTTTAAACGATAAATCCGACTATTTTCACCTTTTTTATCAATCCGTAGCTCGTAAAATTCATAACCATATTTTTCATATAAACCAATCTCGTTAGTCGAAACATAAAGATATTTATAGCCCAGCGCTTGAGCTTCAGTTTGGGCTTTTTTTAATAATATCCCACTATAATGATTACCCCGAAAAGCTGGGAATGTATACACAAACCCCACCCATGGTTTTAATTCTGGGGCTAAAATATCATCTTGTTCGGCTAATGTACAAAAGGCTAAAAGTACTTGATTTTCAACCAATAAAAAGAGCTTTGTTTGTTCACCACAAAGCTGTTTTAACTGTTTATTTTTAAGATATTTAACTAGTGATTGACCAGCTGACCAATCACTTTTAGCTATTTCATTTAACCAATATACTGGTTCATTTAAACTAAAATATTCAATAACCTCCACTAGATTAACCTTGATATTTATCAATATATTTAGCTAAGTAGGCTTTTAAATTATCATCGCAAACATACACATACGTACCTTTAATTCCACGAGTTAATAAAACTTGGTAAATATTAATAATATATTCTTTTAAAATTGTTAAATCTTTAATCTTGACTTTACCTTTCACATCATAATAGTTATTTTTACTTGCTTCAATTTGTTTAGTTTCAATATTATAAGTAAGATCAAGACCAATAATAACGCCTGCATAATTTAAATCATAACCCTGAATTGTATGGATACTACCAACTTCGTTAATAGCATTTGCTGAAATAACCCAACCGCTATTAGTAGAATTCCAAATCAATTGCTCAGTTCCAATTTCAATATCATAAATCTCTTGCTTTTTAGCTTTTTCATAGCCTAACTTTTTCGTGCGCCAAGGCCAAGCAAAGCCAGCAACCAGTCGAGATAAGCCAAATTCATTATCCTTAGCTAAGATTAATTGACGCATATCAGTTAATGAGTCAAATAATTTAAATTCATAGTACTTATCAAAAGATTGTTTTTGAGTGATCGATTGATTAAAGATACTTTTAATATAACTTAAGTAATCAGAGCCAGCTTCAACTCTTAATTGAGATTCTAATTGATAATAGGTAAAGTTTTGGAGAGATTGTAAAGCTTGAAAACGATCTTCGCGAACATCAGATGGTCTAATTGATTGAGCTTGATCATAGAATAAAATTTGATGTTTAGAACTATGAATAATCCAATCTAGCTGGGTGCCAGCCTGATCAAAACCTAATTCCTTATTTGTCTGATCAAATGAACCATAATTAGTAATACCAGTGCGGCGATAAAGTCGATGTGCTTCATCTACAATTAATAAATCATATTTTTCTTTAATAACATCATTGGGACCAATAATCATATTACTTTTAAGTAAATGAATATTTCTAATCACTTTTTTTAGTGTCTTGCGAAGTGGTACCATTGGAATTACTAAAGCTACTTTGAAATCTTTTAACCGCTTTGAAGCTAATACAAATTTTTCCTTTTTTTCTTCATCTTCATCAGTTAAAAAATCTATGAGCATATTATCCACCATCAGCTTCATCAAATACATTGCCAAAACAGTTTTTCCTGTCCCGGCTTCACCTTTAATCACTGTAAGTGATGGCTCACCTAATTGGATAGCAAAGATTAAATCATAAGCTACATTAAATAATACTTCGTATTGATCTTTTTTTAATTGTTTATAAGGAGTGTATTTAAATAAATCTGAATTGATTAAAATATCTAAATCATTTTTGACTAATTTGTTTAACCTTAATTCCTGCCAGATTTCCTTAAATAATCTTTGATAGAACTCTTTTTCATAATATTGATGATCACGCATTCCATTATTACTATTTAATAATTGATACTGATTATCAGCAGACATAAATTCAATCAATTTTGCTTCAATATCTAATACTGCTGATTTATTAAAATGTTTATGCGCAATAATATTAACTTTTGTCAAACTTTGCTTTTGTTCATTATCTAAATGCTGCTTTAATCGTGAATTGATATTAATAGTTTCACCAATATATGCCGCTTTATTATTATTTAAAATATAAACAACTGGCCAGTTTGTACCAAACCACCAATTATGTGTTTTAGCCCGCTCTGTTTCATTAAACTCAATTTGTTTAATGATCATCTTCTAACTCCGAGTATTTCTTACTGTTTCCTTTGGCCAAAGCAACTTTATAGCGCTGGCGATTAATCGCCAATTTATGCTTAATTATTTCTTCAATATTTAAATCAAGTTTTTCAGCGAGCATAATTGCATACATAAAAATATCTGCTAATTCATCGGTAACTTTTTCTAGGCTATACTCATCGTTCCATTGAAAACATTCTAATAATTCTCCTGCTTCAATCGCAATCGACTTAACTAGATTCTCTGGCGAATGAAATTGATCCCAATCGCGCTCTAAATTGAACTGAGCAATTTCTTCAATGATTTTTTTCATATGTCACCACTTCTTTTCTCTTATAGAGAAATTTTAACATATCCTGATCATGATGCAAACTATTAGTTATTTTCAGCAGGAAGTTTAAAAAAGTGGAAACCTTTTGTTATAATATTCATATTAAGGAGTAAGTTATGTCTAATTATGGCCGCGGTTTCTTTAAGGATAGTGATGAAATACCTAAACCACAGTCTTTAAAAGAACTACCAAAGTATATCAAGAAGTTCTTTTATCGTTTGTATTATATTTTTAAAATAGTATGGGATGCTCGTCCTTGGATTTTAGCCTTAATGATCTTTATGGCTTTATTTAATGGGGTGGCTCCACTGGTCTCAGCCTTTCTTGGTGCGAATCTATTAACAGCTTTAGCTAATGCTTATCAAGCTAGCCTAGCTAATTTGCCTAGTGAATTCCCGCGAGTGATGGGCTTTTTAATTGCTCAATTTAGCTTCATGTTACTGGATGATATCATTAATAGTCTAAATCGATTATACATCCGGATTGCTAATGAACTAGTTGGGAATCAAGTAACCTTAAAAATCTTACATCAAGCTAAAACCGTTGATTTAGCTAGTTTTGATCGCCCGGAATTTTATGAGAAATTTGAAAATGCTAGTCGGGAAGCTTCAAGCAGACCAATTCAAATTACGAATGCGACCTTCTCAATTATCAGTACGATTATAAGTGTCAGTTCATTTATTGTGATTTTATGGGCGATTAGTCCGTTTGCTCCGGTGTTAATTATTTTATTATCAATTCCGTCCGCGATTGTTAACTTTACTTTTCGCCGAAAGAACTTTCAATATGTTAGACGGCACTCAAAAGAACGTCGTCGTTTAAACTATTATTCAGACTTACTAACGGATAAAGATTTAGTCAAAGAAATCCGCATCTTAAATTTATCTGATACGTTTATTAGTCGCTATCGGGCTCTTATGAGAAATACTTTACTGGTTTAAGAAAGCTATTTAAATCTGAAGGATTTTACTCTTTACTAATTACGGTCGTCACGACTTTTGTTAACCTTTACTTATTTATCCATATTGCCAAAAAGGTTAGTAGTGGTAGCTTAGAGATTGGAGCCTTTGCGTTATATACTGGGGCCTTAAACTCCATTGCGCGAGGAATTGCTTCATTAATTGGAACAACTGCCACGATTTATGAAGGTACTCTTTTTATTGATAATATGATAGCCTTTATGGCGGAAAAACCCAGTGTCGTCGCGAGCCTTAGTCAACCACGCCCCGTTAAGTTTAATCAACCCCATGAAATCAGATTCGAACAAGTCTCCTTCCATTATCCTAATACCAAAAATGACGTCTTAAGTAATTTGACCTTTGAAATTAAAGCTGATGATACCGTTGTTTTAGTCGGCTTAAATGGTGCTGGGAAAACAACCTTGATTAAACTTTTAACCAGGCTTTATGATCCGACCGCTGGGATAATTTATCTCGATGGTTATGACATTAAAGAATATGATGTCCAAGAGTTATACAAACTATTTGGGATTGTCTTTCAAGACTTTGGTAAATATGCCGTTAGTGTCGAAGAAAACATCGCTTTCGGAAAAATTGCGACCCCTCTTAATGAACCGCAAGTCATCGCGGCGGCTAAACAAAGTAATGCCTATAAATTTATTGAAACTTTACCAGGTAAATTTCAAACACCATTAATGCGGATCTTTGAAACTGATGGTCGCGAACTCTCAATTGGCCAATGGCAGAAATTAGCGATTGCCCGAGCCTTTTATAGTCAAGCCGATATTTTAATTTTGGATGAACCGACAGCTTCTTTAGACGCTTTAGCCGAACAAGAAATCTATGAACAATTTGATCGCTTACGCCAAAACAAGATCTCACTATTTGTCTCTCATCGCCTTTCCAGTGCGACTTTAGCTAGTAAAATTCTTGTTTTAAAAGATGGTGAAATTATTGAAAGCGGTAACCACCAAAGCTTAATGGCGGCGCATGGTCATTATCATGAATTATTTACTACCCAAGCTAGTCGTTATCTTTTAGAAGCAGAAAACCAAGATTAACTTAATTATCGCCTGAATTGGCGTATAATAAACAAAGGAGGTTTTTTTATGGAAATATTAACACGTCAAGCTGTCGATCAAAAGACAACCTGGGATTTAACAGCCCTTTATCCCAGTGATACCGAGTTTTATGCAAGTTTAGCTGAACTACCTAAAACTGTTTCAGATTTTGTAAAAACGTATCGGAACCAACTTACAACGGCTGAAGTTGCCGTAGCCGCAATTGCTGGTTTAGAAGCCATTCAGATTACTTTAATTAGATTATCAACTTATGCTTCACTTTATCTTAGTCAAGACCAAAGCGATGCTACTGCGATGGAGCGCAGTGGAAAACTGGCGATGGTCTTAAGTACTATACAACCGGAACTCAATTTTGTTAGTCAAGAATTAAAACGGTTAGATGAAAAAGTACTAAATGAAATCAAAGGCCTTGATCCAAGTCTAACCAAACTCATTAATGATATTATTCGTGAGTTACCCCATACTTTATTACCTGATGTTGAAGATGCTTTAAGCCAAGTCGCTCCAACTTTAGAAGCACCTTATCAAATCTATAATACTCATAAGCTAGTAGAAATGAAGTTTGAACCGGTAGTTACTGAGGCAGTGAGTAAACCCATGACATTTGGATACTTTGAAGATGAATTAGCTTTTGATTTAGACACAAGCGTACGACGCCAAGCCTTTGATAGGTTTTATGAGCGCTTAGCTGGTTCGCAACATACTATCGCAGCGGTTTATAATGCTCATGTTATGGCTGATCAAGCGCTGGCTAAACTGAAAAAATTTGATTCAACGATTGATTATTTACTCTTTGATCAAGAAGTAACCCGCGATTTATATGATCGCCAAATTGATTTAATCATGACTGAACTCGCTCCAGCAATGCGCAAATTTGCGAAACTACTAGCTGAAATTCATCAATTAGATAAAATGACTTATCAAGACTTACATCTAGTAGTTGATCCGAGTTTTGAACCAAACATTACAATTGCGGAAGCCAAAGAACAACTACTTGCTGGTTTAGGTAGTTTAGGTAGCGAATATCAAACGATGATTAGTCGCGCGTTTGACGAGCGCTGGATTGACTTCCCCCAAAACCAAGGTAAATCCACCGGAGCTTTCTGCTCGAGCCCGTATGGAGTGCACCCTTATGTCTTAATTAGCTGGACGCACAAAATGCGCGAAGTGTTTGTCTTAGCGCATGAACTAGGCCATGCTGGTCATTTCTTTATTGCTAATCAAGCCCAACGGTTAGTAAATACACGCCCTTCACTTTATTTTATTGAAGCGCCTTCTACCATGAATGAATTATTAATGGCTAATCATTTACTCGCGCAAGCTGATAATCCGCGCTACAAACGTTGGATTTTATCCACTTTAATCTCTCGTACTTATTACCATAACTTTGTTACGCACTTACTAGAAGCTGCTTATCAACGTGAAGTCTATTTACGCCTTGATCGGCAAGAACCTCTCTCAGCCCCCATCTTAAATCAAATCTACAAACAAGTCTTAACTGATTTCTGGGGTGAGGCAGTAGAAATTAGTGCCGGTGCTGAGTTAACCTGGATGCGCCAACCACACTATTATATGGGACTTTATCCGTATACTTATTCTGCTGGTTTAACGATTGCGACGGAAGCTAGCCAAAAAATCCTTAAACAAGAAATTTCGATTGATGATTGGAAAGCAGTCTTAGCAGCTGGTGGTACTAAAAACCCCATTGAACTAGCGCAAATGGTCAAAGTTGATTTAACTACCGAACAACCATTAAGAGAAACTATCAAATTTATTAGTAATCTGATTGATGAAATCATTAGCTTAACTGCTGAGATTAATCAAGCTAACAATTAAAACCAATTAATAGAAAAGCTAACTTCAATGATCAAGTTAGCTTTTTTTGTTTTATAAACTAGCCAAACTAGCGGATAAATATTCACCACTAACTGAGCTATAAAAGAAGTTATCAATCCAACCTTGTTTTTTTGCTTCGATAACTTGTTTAGCTAAATCTGGATCTGCCTTTTCATCACAGAGTAAGACAATCTTGCAAGTCGGTAACTTTTGGCGCACTGTAGTAATTGATTCCATTCGACTAGCCAATGTAAAAGGAAAATTGTTTTGCACTTCCATTAAGAGAATACCAGCTTGATGGGTAATACTCGTCGCTTCAGCTGATTCACTTTTTGGTACTTCAATGGGTAATAAACCCGCTTGTTCATTTAAGTATTTACTAAGTGCACCAGCTAATAATTGGTTAGCGACACTTAAAACCACAATTTTCATTTACTTACTCCTTTACCAGGGATATTCAGCTAAATAAAAATTAAAATCTGGTAATGGTTCGTTTTTAATCGGCCATAATTCATATTCATCTGTCTCAGCTTGAGCAAAGAGTTCTAAATAGATTAAATCAAACATGTCCGCAAAATAGCGACCATTAATCGTAGTTTCTATCAGCTCGTTATCAGGCATATCTTTCAAACTTAAATCAAGGATTAAAGTCCTAACTCTTGATTCTCGCCCAATTTCGCTAATCAATTCATAAGTGCCCGTATATTTAAAATAAATACTTTGATCAAAATTACCGAGTTCATAAGTAACTTGCTGATCACTTTCAAAATACCAGACGGCAAACATCTGGCCGATATGAAACGATTCAAAATAATTAATCCAGGGCCCATCAGACAAATTACGAAATTCGGCCACTACGACTAAATCAATCTCTTGGTTATTAGCGTTTTTACCAATAATCTCTCGTTTATCTCCCATCCCCTCGCTACTAATAACAGTCTTTAAGCTAGTAATCGCGCTTGTTAGCGGTAATTTTTGTGGTTTAAGAGACTCAAGTTTAACTATTGAGTCCGGATCAACTAAGCTAAAATAAACCTCACCATTAGTTAAAAGCCAAAAGATAGCTGGTAATGGCTCATCCGTTTGATTTAGATAATCTAAACTTAAAAGATCTGTTTCCGCAATTTGCTTAATTGGTGCTGGTAGATTTAAGACTGGATAAGTAATTTCAGGTTCACTGATCAAATAAGCTTCCCAATATTGGGGATAATGAGTTCGCCAGTTAGGCGGGTTAAAGCTAATTGAGATGTTAGTTTGCTCTTGGTGAACTATTATTAGTTCTCTTTCATCTAGCCAACTAGTCGGTACAATTTCCTTTTTGCCACAACCCGTAAAGATTATAACTAAAAGACTTAAGCTCAGTAAGTAGATTTTAGATTTACTTAATTTCATGCCGGCTGAAAAATTAAGCCCAAGGATCAGCTGCTACTGGGACCCGAATTTGGGCCAGTAACATTTGATCAGCTAAAAACCATTGACCACTCGATAGTTTTTGTCGAAGTTTGATTGGTCGTGGACTATCAGCTCCGCCAGATTGCACATATAATTGCGCATAACCTAATTCCGCAAAACTATCTGGCATGGCTAAAACGGTTAATTGATATGGTTGTTCTGGTTCATAGTTATTTTCCGGCGTGGCGCCTTTAAAATAAGAGAAAGGAAGATACCCCCGCCCACTTAAGCGCTCTTTAATAAATTGTTTTTCATAAGTAGAAAAATCACCCGGTCCTTTTAAGTACTCTATCATGGCAAAAGCAGCAGCTTCATCAGTTTCCCATAAAGCTAACGCCGCAATCGTTAAAAGAACCGTATCAGCAGGATTTTTAAGTTCTGCTGCACTTAAGGCTAACATTGCTTCTAAATCAACTGGTAAACTCTCTAAGCTCACTTGCCAAGTTTCTTGTTTCATCTTTCGCTCCTTTAATTAACCCTGACTAATCGTACTACCACAAAATTCACAGCGCCCTAAGGCATCTGGCACACTAGTCGCACCACAATTTGGACAAGTAACCGCTGTTTTAATGGTGCTTGGTTCTTTTGAACCTAATAAAGCTGCTTTAATATCTTCTGCCAAAGCTTCATATTGGCGATATTCAGCACTACTTTGGCCAATATCTTGACTACGACGCATAAATTGATGCATCCGCGGTTCGACTTCCACTGTACTCGAATTTAATTTAAAACGCATTTCATTGAAATATGGATGATTTACATAAATTGTCAACCAGAAATCATACTCATATTTATAACGTTGGGGTGAATAACTAATCTCTTTCCCCTCTTCGTCTTTTTGCTTTAATTCAACTTGTTCTTCATCAATCTTTAATTCACAACCCGTAATTTGGCTTAAATCTAAGACATCCGGATTTTCTTCCGACCAACGTTTCGTAAAACTAACCAAAAACTTCTTCGCTTGATCATCAATCATAACTTTATTGGTAATCCCTAAAGTCCGGGTTGGTTGAAACGCAGCTACAGCCGCTTCATTTTCTTCACGGTAAGCTAACTGTTCTTTGATATTACTTAACGTACTGCGGCGACGATCAGTAAAGAAACGGGATAATTTATTATTACAATCTTTACATAAATTACCATCATCCAGTTTCCGATTACCTAATAAGCCAATCTTTTTCCCACAGACATCACAATATTTTCGATCAAATAATCCCATTTTCTCTCTCCTTTACTTAACTACATCGCCATCATCAAATGGATCACCGCAATCTGGGCAGAATTTCGGCAATTTTTCATCTGGTTTAGGTTGCCAGCCACATTTGTCACACCGATACTGAGGTACACCACTTGGCTTAGGTAACCCACAATCACTACAGAACTTACCTTGATTCACTTTACCACAACTGCAAGTCCAACCAGGACCGCCGGTGGCGACGCCTGCTCCCATTGAATATAAATTCTGTGCACTGGCTCCCCCCGCTTGTTGGGCAAAGTTCATACCCATAAAGCCCATTAATGGACCAGCACCAGTATTGCTAGCAGCTTGTTGCATTGCTTCAGCTTGAGCGCCAACTAAATGAGCAGCCGCTAAGGAAGGATCACGTAACGCTGCGTTGCGTTGTAATTCCTTAATCATCTTTTCATCTTCTGGATTGGCTTTTAAGCTAGAAATCGCAAAACTCGCAATTTCCAAGCCGCGTAATTCTTGCCATTTTTTGGATAAAACTTGATTTAAGATACTGGCTAAGCTTTCACTATGACCGGGTAACTCGTAGTAACGAATTCCTTGTCTCGCAATTTCAAAGAAAGCTGGTTGTAAGGCTGACAATAATTCCGTCTTTAATTGACTTTCTAGATTGTCTTTGCGATAAATCCCACTAATATTTCCCGCCACATGGCTATAAAACCGAATTGGATCACTAATTTTAAAACTATATTCCCCAAAACAGCTCACACCAATATCCATATCCAAACCGATATTAGCGTCAATCACTCGAAATGGCACAGCACTTGGGGTTCCATACTTGTTACCCAATATTTCTTTCAAATTAAAATAATAAACTCGTTGATCTTTAGCTGGTTCACCGCCAAATGTAAAACGTTTTCCCATCACCTTGAAAGAATCTTTAATGGCCTTCCCTAACGCACCAGAAAAAATGGTCGGTTCAGTTGAAGCGTCATAAAAAAACTCACCTGGTTCCGCAGAAAACTCGACTACTTTGCCTTGATCAACAATCGCCATGGCTTGGCCATCTGAAATCGCAATCAATGATCCCGCCGTAATAATATTATCGTGACCTTTCGTATTACTCGACCGACCACCAATCCGCTTTTCAGCTTTAATCAATAGCACATCATTGGCTAAAGCATCCGCATAAAAATACTCTTTCCACTGGTCAGCTAAGACACCGCCAGCAGCACCTACTCCTGCTTTAATTAATCCCATAGACCCTCCTATTTTGTTTCTAATATCACCAGACGAGCCGCTTTAGGGGCACGAACTAAGTCATGCTCACTGAAGTACTCCTCTAATAAATCCAAGCTTTTAGTACTTAACACGCGCGGCTTTTTATTCGCCGAAACTTCATCTAGTGTCACCGCTAAAAATTCTTCAAGATTGTTATAGTGAAACTCTTGAATCGCGACACTAAATTTATCTTCATCTTGCACTGGTTGCTGATGGAATTTTAGACTAACTAATTTATCTTTTGTCTTATCAAACTCGATTTCAATCCCGTTTGAGAATTGATAAAACTCAGTTGTGCCTAAAAAAGCTTCCGCTCGTAATATATGTTTAATCATCCGCTTCAATTGACTACCTGTTACATAAATACTAATGATTTCATCATTATAGGGGAAAATCTCCGCTAAATCTTGGTAACGAATAATTGGTCCTAATACTTGACCGCGAATACTACCAGAACCAACTAAAACCAAATCAGTTTGTAAGGTAGATTGAAATGCATCAGCAAAAATCTTACCCAGTTCAGTTTCTTGATTCCGCGCGGGATGAGTATAAGCGCGCATTAAGCGGGTAATAAACCGTTGGTATTTCTGATCGGTCACTTCCCGATAGCCTTGAACAATCGCTTCTAATTGTTCATCTTTCGGACAGGTTTGATCATTGATTGGTACTAACTGCCAAGTATAACTATCAATCGAATTCGTGTCAGTATTAACCACAATATCAAACCGTCCAATTTGTTCCGTTCCAAAGGCAGCTTGAACAATCGGAATACCCGCCACAACAATGGGTTTTTCCAAATAAGTATGACTATGACCACCAATAATAATGTCGACGCCCCAACGTGGATCTAATTGTTGCGCTAACTCTTGATCAGCTTCAATCCCCACGTGGGTTAACAAAACGGTAAAATCAATATCAACCGTCCGATAACTATTACAAATCCGCCCGACTTCTGCTGCTGCTTGATTAATGTCAACTAAGGCCCCAATTAACGGATCTTGTTTGGTTTGGCTAATCACATCTTCTGTTAAAATACCGATAAATAAAATATTCATTCCATCAATTTCTTTAATTAAATGTGATTCAAATAACCGCGCTTGGTTGCTACGGATATACATATTGGCATTAATAATGAGGAAGTTCGCACATTTTTCTAAAAAAAGTAAGTGAGCTAAACCATAATCGACTTCATGGTTACCAAGCGTCACTACATCTGGGGCAACTAAGTTCATAATCTCAATAGTTGACATGCCTCGGTATTCACTATCAATCACCGAGCCACGAAACATATCACCCGCAATGACATATAGTACATTATCTTTGGTTTCACGCGTTTGATTAACATAACCAGAAAGCAATGAAATCCCACCTAGCAATTTATCATGTTCTTCTTTCGCCATAAAATCGCCATGCAAATCATTGGAATGCAAAATGGTTAATTGTTTTAAGTTTGCCATAATTAACTCCTTGCTAGCAAATTATATTGCTTTAAATAGCTTATCTACTTTTATTATAACGAGTTATAAAAAAATCACATGGTTCAAATGAACCATGTGATCTAAAATTCACGATTAACTAAACCACTTTTACCAGCCGCTACCGCTAAAGAAGTCCGATTAGTAAAGCCCGTCTTTTCTAGTAGCTTTTGGATATGATTACGCACGGTAATACTCGAAATACCTAAACGCTCAGCAATCTCTTGGTTAGTATCGCCACCAACCAACTCCCGTAACACTTCAATTTCGCGCGGGGTAAACTCACCACTTAATGCTAAACCTAACTGCACGACCGGGGTCGTATCCGGATAAATTGACTCTCCTTGCCAAGTGCGATCCATTACTTCTAAAAGCTCTAATTCTTGGGTTTTCTTATACCAAAAACTTTCAATCCGTCCAGCTCGTGCTCGTTTTAAATAATCATATTCTGGTTGACTGGTAATCATAATAATTTTTATTTCCGGATGAGTTTGTTTAAGTTTGCTTGCTACCTCTAAGCCACTCGCCCCTAAATCGGTACAAATATCCATTAAAATAAGATTCACTTCATTACGCTCACAATAAGACAAAGCCAAAACAGCACTCGTTAAAATTGATACTAACTGATAACGGGGATGTTCCTTTAAAAATAAAGCGAATAATTGGCTGGCTAACGGATCATTTTCAACCATTAAAACTTTAATCATCCTGGCCCCTTTCAAACAATGGTAATTTGATTTCTAAATTAAATGTTGGTTGTGTAATTACATTCATCATACCATGATTATTTAAAACTTGCTGGCGAATGCTACTTAAGCCACCACCTTCAATTATGGGTTCAGTCGGTAGGTTCCCATTATTGATAAAATTGAAGTGATAAGTATTATCTTTTAAGCGACTTTTAACAATTAACTCGCTAGCTTTGGCGTGTCTGACCGCATTAGTAATACTCTCTTGTAAGGCTAATTTAAAAATTGTCAAACTAGTTAAATCAGTTGGTAACTTCCCAATTAATCGTAAATCCAACTCTAATTCACGAGCTAATGTTAAAAAACTGGCCCAATCATAGTCATCCGTTACTAAATTTCGTTTGACTAAGGCCTTAAGTTGGTCTTGCCAAAGCTTTATTATGGCATGCGCATCCGGCTCACTAGCTAAACCAGCTATTCTTTTTTGCCAAAAGTGACGACTTAGTAACAGTAAATAACCAAATTGTTCATGAATATCAAATTTTAGAGCTAGTCGCTCTTCCGCTCTTTTTAGTTCAACTAAATCCTGATCATAAACTTGGAGCCGTCTTTGATAAGCTTCCAATTGATGACGTTGTTTTTCTTCATGACTATGCAAGTTAGCTAATAAAGTTAAGTTAGTCCCCACAATTTCAGTGACTGTACTCTGTTTCAACTTCACCAAACGCTGAGTAAACCCCCATAAATTACCATTAGGAAGTTTAAAAATTAATTGATTAATTTCCGATAAACGGATCACCCCGGGACTCAAACTACCATTTAACAGTTGTTCATAAAAATTCAAACCATTTTCTAGCGGTAAGCCCGTCAATTGGTAAGCAAGTTGGTCCATTTGCCGATTAGCTAACATGATTAATCCACTTTCCGCATAAAAACATAAACCACTTGGTAGATTATCAAGACTATCTTTAATCGCCCGCAAGTTTAATCTTTCTACTTGTTTCAGATGAAGTCTTGTGGCTAGATAAAATAAACAGCCATTAATAAAATAAATAAAAAAGGTTAAAGTTTTTAGTGGTAAACTTATGAACCAACTAGTTAAAGCACTATAATTAATGCCCGCAATACTTTCCGCTACCACTAACGTCCCGATTACTAGCCAACTGATCGCGATAAAACAAAGGCTAAACATGAAAAGCGTTAAACCTAGTTGATGGAGTCGGAACCAGCTATAAAAGGCAATGTGCGCACTAAACAGCACAAACAATAATAAACCCACTAATAAGATAGTAATTAAGCTACTAGACATTTAACTCACCCCTTTTTCAAGTCGAGGAATTGTCAGCTTTAAATGTAGTGTGTCATTTTCTGCTTCCATGTTAAATTCACCCTTTAAAGCCAACAAATTACTTAACCAATTACTGTGATTAAAATCTTTTATCATCGGGTTAGTGGCGGATAATTGCATCTTTAAGACTAATTTTTGTGGTGTAATGGCTAAATTAACTAAAACTGCAGTTAAATCCCAATAAAAATGTTCCAATAGAGCTTGAAAGCTATCATAAGCTTGAAAAACTACTTCTGCTGGTAATTCATCGTTACTATGGACATGTAAAAAACTATTAATTTCAAGATCAGCTAAAGTATCCAGTGTTTCTTTCAGACTAAATGCTAATTCCTGACTAGCTAAGATTGGTTGTTCTAAACTTAAGATGACTAAGTTTAAGCGACGTTTTAAGTAAACCCCTACTAAACAGCACCACTTAATTTGTTTGGCCAAATTGACATCTGAAGCTCTTAACGATAAAGACGCATTTAATTGACTTATTTTTGTCCCAATTTCTCGCATAAAACTTTGATATAAATGCTCACGTTCTAAAAGCTCTGTTTGGCGGGCTTTTAAATCTAGTTCCGCTTGTAACAAAGCATTTTCCTGGCTTAATTGTTGATTTAGGGCTGCTAATCCATCGATTAAGCGTCGAAGCTCAGAAAAGTCTTCCACCCATAAGACATATCCGCCCGCAATCTTAGCTTGTGATAGTTGAATATTATTGGGTAAAGCTAATGGACCAAGAATTGCGGCTTGACGTTGGGCTAAGGTAAAACTTGGCGCAGACTGTGCTTGGTGGTAAATTTTACCCTGTAAGTTTACGATTAACGCTTGGACACTCGCTAAGTTAAATAATTCATGATAATTTTGATTATTGCGAATTAAACCACTAGTTAATAAAACTTCGATCATACTAATTACTAATAAACTAATCGAGATGGTTAAATTTCCCGCAAAGCGTACTACGATGGGCGCCTTATTAATATATAAAACCACGTATAAAAATAAAACAGCTAAAGCACTATGGGGTAACCAAATCGTTTTATTACTCCGTGGGACCCGACTTTTTACCAAGATAATAATTAAGGCGGCTAAAGATAAACCCATCATAAACGTAAAAACAACCC
>CAZAZP010000012.1:0-29250 GCA_964489695.1 uncultured Erysipelotrichaceae bacterium
ATTGTTTTTTATTTAGTGTCTACTTTAAAGGTATTATAATCGAGGCGGTTTTTTAAATTTACTATTTTGCTAACAAATCTTTAACTAAGTGCACCACGTTTTCAACCGTAAAGCCAAAGTATTCAAACAATGCTTGACCAGGAGCGGAATCACCAAAACGGTCCATGGTTAAATAAGCCCCATCTAAACCAACTAATTGGCCCCAAGGATCACGGCTACCCGCTTCAATTGCTAAGCGTTTGCGCATAGTTGGAGGTAAAACCTCTGCCTGATATTCAGCTGACTGAGCTAAAAATAGCTCAATTGATGGCATACTAATAACTCGAACGTTAATATTTTGGTCTTTTAAAGTGTGAGCAGCCGCTAAGGCTAAAGCGACTTCCGAGCCACTAGCTAACAAGATAGCTTGATAGTTTGGCGCCTCATAAACAACATATCCACCCTTCAGTGCTGAAGCATTACTTTCAGCTAATACTGGTAAGTTTTGCCGAGATAAAACTAAAGCTGTTGGATGATGCAGGTTAGTTAATGCATAAGCCCAACCGTAAGCTGTTTCTTTAGCATCAGCTGGTCTAAAAGTAATCACATTTGGGGTCGCTCTTAACATGGCTAATTGTTCAATCGGTTCATGTGTCGGGCCATCTTCTCCAACTCCGATACTATCATGAGTTAAAACATAAGTTAATGGTAATTTCATTAAAGCGCTTAAGCGTAACATCGGTTTTAAAAAGTCCGTAAATACAAAGAATGTGGCAACATATGGTAATAAACCACCATAAAGCGTTAAGCCATTTCCAATCCCAGCCATGGCATGTTCTCTAACCCCAAAATGTAAGTTACGACCACCATAGTTATTGGCACTAAAGGACGATGCGTCTTTAATCGTTGTAATAGTTGAAGAAGCTAAGTCAGCGGATCCGCCAATTAAATTAGGGAAAAGCTGGCTTAAACGATTAATCATTAGCCCAGAAGCATTTCGAGTCGAGATACTAGTTGCTTCAAATTCAAATAAATCAGTGTGAGCCAATAAATCGGCTAAAACTGGTGCTTCCGCATAGGATTTTAATTGTTTCTCAAGTTCAGGATAAGCTGTTTGATAAGCAGAATAATTCTTGAGCCAAGTTTGATAAACTGCTTCTTTAGCTTGAACTAGTGCATCACAGTGTTGATAAACTGCTTCAGCTACATAAAATGGTTCTTGACTTGGATAAGCTAAAAATTCCTTTAAGGAAGTTACTGCTACTTGACCTAAGGGTGCTCCATGGGCAGCAGCGCTATTTTCTTTATCACTGCCATAACCAATTTTTGTGCGAATTTCAATCAAAGTTGGTTGACTCAAATTAGCTTTAGCTTGTTGGATAGCTTGTTCAATCGCAGCTAGGTTAGTACCATCTTCGACTAAAATAGTTTCAAAACCATACGCTTCATAACGTTGGCGAACATTTTCTTGAAAAGCTAAATCAGTGTGGCCTTCAATCGTAATATTATTGGAATCATATAAAATAATAAGTCGGCCAAGTTTTAACGTGCCGGCTAAAGAAGAAGCTTCACTAGTAATGCCTTCCATCATACAGCCATCACCCGCTAAAACATAAGTGTAGTTATCAAAGATATCATAACCAGGTCGATTAAACGTCGCAGCATAATGCGCTTGAGCCATCGCTAGACCGACTGCAGCAGCTAAACCCGCTCCCAGCGGCCCCGTGGTAGCTTCAACCCCAGCTGTTAAACCATATTCAGGGTGTCCTGGGGTAATCGAATGTAATTGACGAAACTGTTTTAAATCATCAATACTAACTGAATATTTAAATAAGTGTAATAAAGAATAAAGTAAAGCGGAAGCATGACCCGCTGATAAAATAAAACGGTCACGATTTATCCACTTTTCATCCTGATGGGAAAAATTTAAGTGTTGAGCCCATAATTGATAAGCGGCAGGTGCTGCGCCAAGGGGCATCCCCGGATGGCCAGAATTAGCCTTTTCTACCGCATCAACCGCTAAGACCCGTAAGGTATTAACGGTTAAACTATTAATATTGTCCATGCAAACTATCCTCCATTAGCTATTATAACATGCTTGAAAATTTGTTGGTAGTGATAGCCAAATAAGCTGATTATTTAATTAGCGGTAGTAATAATCATCCGCTCCCAAACTTCATTAAGTGAGTTGGCTAACCGCACGGTTCCTTGCTCAACGATATAAATTTTATCGTATAAACTTAAACTGTTTTTAAAGATAATATGACTAACATTAATAATCGTCTTTGGTAATTTTAATAAGTCAGCTTCCAGTTTTACGGCCAGTTCACTTTCCAAATTAGCAAATATTTCATCGCATAGTAAAACTTCATTATGTAAATAAAGGGCGCGAGCTAAGATAATCCGAGCGCGTTGACCACCCGAAACATTGGCGCCATCATTTAGTAATTGCGTCTCAGCTGTTAGGTTTGCTAAGCCAACTAACTTTAAAATATTATCAAATTGATTTTGGTCAAAAGTTTGAAATAAGGTAATATTATCCTTTAAACTACCATTAAAAACAAAACCAATTTGGTCGATCGTCGCGATAAAACGATAATAATCTTGGGGAATCACTGAAAAAATATCTTTTTGATCAACCGTTACTTCACCAGCCAATAACGTAATTGATTGGCGAATAGTTTTTAAAATCGTTGATTTACCCGCGCCACTAACTCCAACAATTAAGACCTTCTCCCCTTTTTCAATGTCTAAATTAACATCTTGTAGGATAACTTGCTCATCAGCTTGATAACCAAGCGTCGCTGAGGCAAATTTTAACTGATTAAAGTCAGCTAAAGCATTTTGCCGCTTTACTTCACTATAGGCTAAATGTTTTTCAAAAGCCGTTAAAAGACCTTCAATCCCTTTCATTTGAGCTAACACCGGTGATAATTCTTGTAAGGGCCACATAATGCTACCAAACGCGGAAGCCACTACAATAATATTACCAAGCCCAAATCCATATGATCGCGCAAATAAAATACCGCCAACTAAACCACTAAATAATAACAATGTTTGTAAAAATCTATTGATTGTATCTACCTGGGTCGATTTAATATCAACTAAATAATTATCATGTTGGACCTGTTTAGCTAGTTGTTCAAATTCTTTAGCCCGTTTGTCATTTAATTGGTGTTGTTTAATCACCACAAAGCCTAATAAACTTTCTTCAATAAAATTAGTATAAGCTTGTAAAGAAAAGGATTTTTTCGCTTCTTGTTTCTGTAAAGGCTTGCTCACTTTAGTCGTGATAAATAAAAACACCATTAATAAAATCAAAGCGACGACTAAAAAAACCGGACTAATCAAGGCCAAGACAAAACTGGCTACCGTGAAAGTTAACGTCATATTTATTAATTCCAAAATATTAATTAGATACTTTTCTTCGTATCGGTCAAATTCATTAGTTAAATCAGAACGATAAATACTAGTTTGATCTTTCAGGACTTGGGTAATATCCAGTTTTAAAAGCTGATTGGCATAAGTTTCTTTCATTAAAATTAAACTTTTTCTTAAATAATAAGCTTTAGCTAATAATTCGATGTAGTTTGCTAGAAACAACCCGACGACTAATAAAATCATCCCTTTAATCGTGGCTAACATTTCCACCATTTGTTTGTTAATTCCATAATCAGTCACAAACTTCAGGTTATAAATTAATAACCCAGAACACAGATTACTTAAAAATGACCAAAAGATTGTATTTATTAAGCTCGGTAAATGGCCGTATTTAACGCGTCGCATAGTTTTCTCCTAAATCAATAATTTGATCAAAGTGTGGTTTCAGATACTCTAAATGCCGATGAGAAACACAGATTAAAGTTTTATCTAACGTTAGTAAGGAGTTATAAATTATCTCAGCTGTATAATCATCTAAACTGGCGGCTGGTTCATCCGCAAATAAAATCTCTTTATCCTGATATAGCTCACGCGCAATACTAATGCGTTGCCGTTCACCACCTGATATATTTTTACCATCTTGTTCTAAGAGATGGTCTGCTTTTAAAGCTAAAGAATTAATCCAGTCACTTAAAGCTGCTTGTTTTAAAACTTGCTTAAATTTCTTTTCATCATAAGGAGTATTTAAAATAATATTATTTTTAATGGTATCACTAAAGATAAAATGTTGTTGGCGAATATAGCCGCAATCCGCTAAGAAATCATCATGATTAATTGTTTTTAGTTCACGCTGATCATAGTTAATCGCTCCCAAATAGGAAGTCAAATTTTGGGCTAAACAATTAAGCAAGGTTGTTTTCCCACAACCAGCAGGACCAATGATTAATAATTTGCTTTTAGCTGGTAAATTAAAGGAAAGATTGTTTAAAATAGTTTCAGTTGGTTGATAAGCAAAGTTTAATTGGTCGACCGCTAGCTTTTGGTTTAAAGAAAATGGTTCGCTCGCACTGACTGGTGCTTTAAAATAAGCAATCTTATCATAAATTTCCACGGCTGCTTTATAACGATTAATAAAGCTAAAGCCCGAAATTAGTGACCAAACCAGCTGACCAATTAAATTAAACACAATCACTAAAGCAGTTAAACTTAATTGATCAAGCGAATAAAGATAAGTCGCATAAACATAAATTAACATCTGATAAGCGGTAGCTAAAAGGAAATTAACCTCATGATTTAGATTATCAATCCAAAAAGCTCGTGATTTTATCATTTCTAAGCGTTTGATTAACTTAAAAAATGGTAATTTAAAATCCGCTTCGACACTATAAAGTTTAATAACTTCTAAACCATTTAACATATTAGTTAATTCAATATTGTAATTAGCGTTAGCTAAGACTGTTTCCCGTTTGACCGCTTTAACTTTTGGTTCAAAGTATTTCGAGATGGCAAATAAAACTAACGCCATGATTAAGGTTGATAAAGCAATCGTTAAATTAAGATATGCTAAAAGCATCAAGCCTAAAGTAAAACTCCCAAAAGCAAAAACCATATTCAAAATTGCTAAAAAGAAGTCCTTTTCAAATAGATTAATATCTGAGACTAAATGGGATAGGTGCGTTTCTTGGGGAATTTGGTGATATTCTTCGTAATTATAGTGCATCATTTTTTGATAGGCTAAAATCCGGACTTGCGTTAAAATATCACGCATAAAACCAATTCTTAGTAACCGTGAAATGATTTGAAAACCAATTGGCAATAAAGCTAAAACACCTGCTAAAATTAAACGTTGTTTTACTAGGTTAGCATCAGTTAGCTCAATCGTACTAAAAATTACCGACAAAGCGATGGTTAAACCGAAATTATTAAATATCGTCAAAACTGCTCCCAAAATATAACGGGTAAACTGTGATTTGTTTTGACTCAATAACTCTTTAATCGTCATAAATACTCCTTTTGTGCATAAATCCAGCATAAAAGAAACGTAATTATCTGTCACTTAATTTTACTTAAGTGGTTAAAGTAACGCAGTAAGTGGCTTAAATTTTATCTAAATTAAGATTATTCTGTTACAATCACATTATGATAAACTTGTTGTACATCATCAACTTCATCTAGCATTGCCAAGAGTTTTTCAAAATTGGCTAAGTTAGCTGGATCTTTGATTTTAACGTATTCTTGCGGTAACATACTGATTTCTAAGACTTGATAATCAAAAATTGCTAATTCTTCTAAGGCATCTTTAGCTTTATATAAATCAGTGGGATTAACATAAACGGTTATTTCATGGTCATCTTTTTCTATATCAGTTACGTCAACTTCAGCGTTTAATAAACACTCTAAGACCGCATCTTCATTTTCATACGTGAAGCTTAAAATTCCTAAGTGATCATAACCAAAGGCCACACTACCTGAAACACCCAGTTTTCCTTGAGTTTTAGTAAAACAATTGCGTACTTCACTGATTGTTCGATTAACATTATCTGTCAAACAATCAACGATAATCGTCGCTGCTTCAGCTCCAAAACCTTCATAACGGATACTTTCATAATGGGCATCATCATTCCCTTTAGCTTTATCAATCGCCCGATTGATTACTTCCGCCGGTACTTGATTAGCTTTAGCTTTATCAATCGTCCGTTTTAAGGTTTGGTTCATTTCGGGATCAGGTAAACCATTTTTCGCCGCCAAATAAATTTCTTTACCATAACGAGCGTAAACTTTGGTTTTAGCCGCGGCTGTTTTCGCCATCGAGGCTTTTCTTACTTCATAGGCTCTTCCCATCGTATCCTCCTTTAGCTTATTTTGAGCGAATATCCGCTTGATAGTTATTTTTTAAAGCTTCAATAATTGCCGTTTGAATCGGCATAACTTCAGTTTCTTTTAAGGTATGATCACTTGCTTGATACACGACTCTAATCGCAATTGATTTATAACCATCCGCGATATGTTCACCTTGATAGACATCAAAGATTTCACTAGAAACAACAAGCTTTCCCCCAACTTGTTTAATTGTCTTAATTAAATCCTGCGCTGGTACATCATGCGCGACAACTAAAGCCAAATCATAGCTAACACTCGGATATTTAGAAATCGAAGCATGTTGAATACGGGCTGGTTTAGTGTTGATTAAGAGACTCAAATCAATTTCAGCCACCAACGTTTGATCAATTTGGTAGCGTTCCGCCACTTGGGGATGAATGATCCCTAAAGTCGCTAAGAGCTTTTTATCTAAGAAAAGCTGAGCTTGTTGGTGCGGATGTAATAATGGTGATGTTTCTTTCACACTAAATTGTAAGCGACTTTCACTATAACCTAATTGTTTTAATACACTGGTTAGTAACCCTTTTAAATAATAGAAATCTTGTGGTTGGAGTTTATTTTGCCATTTGCTAAGCGTTTTAGTCGCGCTGGTCGCCAACATTAAATGTGTTGCTTCGGCCGTTGGGCTATAAACATTACCAATTTCAAATAAAGACCACTCATTTAAATAACGGGCTTGATTATAGCTAATTGTTTCTAACATACTGGCTAATAATGATGTCCGATAATAACTACGTTCGTTGCTAAGGGGATTTGCAATTTGTACTGCTGGTACTAATTGCAATAACCCATCCGCTAATTGTTCATGACTTACTAGCGAATAACTGATAACTTCTTGAAATCCCATCCCACTAATTAGGCGGCGAATTTGATTGTTTAAGGCTCCCTGAGCTTGATAACCACCAATGGTAGCCGACATTAACGGTAAATTAGCGGTAATCTGATCATAGCCAATGATGCGAATAACTTCTTCAGTTAAATCCACTGCTTCAACTAAATCCGTCCGATAAGAAGGAACTTGAACCAAATATTCTTCTTGTTTTAAAGTGTAGCTTAGTTTTAAGCGGGTAAAGACATCACTAACTTCAGCTAGCGTGAAGCTTGTCCCTAACCGTTGATTAATGGTGGTTAAACTGATGGCTATTTCTCGCGGTTGATAATTAAATTCATCATAAATAACTGGCTGTTCTATTTGGTCGGCACTAGCTAACTGTTTTAACAGTTCGATGGCGCGGCTGACCGCTTTTTCGGGAGCTAACGGATCTAAGCCTTTTTGAAATCTAATGCTGGCTTCCGTTGCCAAATTTAACCGCCGGGCAGTTTGGCGAATCGCGACTGCCTCAAAAATTGCGGCTTCAATTAAAATACCTTGGGTCGTTGCTTCAATTTTACTATCGTCGCCGCCCATGATACCGGCAATCCCAACTGTTTTCTCTCCACTTTTGATGAGTAAATCCCCAGCCTTAATTTCATAAGTTATTCCATCTAGGGCTTGATAACTACCCACTTCTTGGTCCGTTACGCTAATTTTTAAATCGGTTAATTTCTTTAAATCATAAAAATGGAGTGGTTGACCTGTTTCAATCATCACATAGTTACTAATATCTACGACATTATTAATCGACTTAATTCCTACCGCATGTAATGCTTGTTTGAGCCAAGTTGGTGAAGGTCCAACGGTCAGCTTATTAACAACTTGACCAACAAATTTCTGACACTTTTCTGTATACGAAGTGATTTCTAGCTTAGTGGTACGATAGTTTTGGTTTAAATCTGCTAATCGCGGTAACTTAACTTCTCGCTTCGCGACCGCGCCCATTTCAATCGCCATTGACCACAGCGCTAAACAATCACTACGATTTGGTGTTAAGGAGACATCAAAAATAACATCATCTAAACCTAAAACGGCTAAGGGATCAGCTCCGATTTCTGTTTCAGCTGGTAAGACTTCAATCCCAGCTAATGAAGCTTCATTTTGTCGTTTTTTCGCCACCCCTAGCTCAGATAAAGAACAAATCATTCCAGCTGAAGCCACTTGGCGGATTTTAGTTTCTTCGATGGTAATAGCAGGTAATTTGGCACCTACCTGGGCCACAATTACCTTTTGGTTAGCAGCTACATTAGCTGCCCCACACACGATTTGTAAGACTTGATGCGGTACTTGCACTTGGCAGACATGTAAATGATCACTATCGGGATGTAAGCTCACGGATAAAACTTCTCCGACAACTAAATTAGTTCCTTGACCTAAAACTTCATAGCCTTCAACTTCGAGACCAGCATTAGTTAAATAGTCTTGAATTTGTTGAGGGCTTAAATCAGCGATATCAACATACTGCTTGAGCCAGTTATAACTTAATTCCATAAATCCTCCTACTCAAAACGGCCTAAAGGCTGTAAAAAACGTACATCATTTAAATAGAAACTACGGATATCATCAATCCCGTATTTCAGCATGGCTGTACGTTCAATCCCTAAACCAAAGGCAAAGCCACTATACTTTTGACTATCAATCCCCGCCATCTCTAACACATGGGGATGGACCATGCCAGCTCCTAAGATTTCAATCCAGCCCGCTTGCTTACAAATATGGCAGCCTTTACCTTGGCAATTAAAACAAGACACATCAACTTCAACTGATGGTTCAGTAAATTGGAAATAACTCGGACGTAAGCGAATTTCACGATTTTCACCAAACATCCGCTTGGCTAACAATTCTAAGGTCCCTTTTAAATCAGCTAACGTGATACCTTCATCCACTACAATCCCTTCAACTTGCATAAATTGATGGCTATGGGTCGCATCATCATCATCGCGTCGATAACACTTCCCCGGACAGAGTAATTTAATTGGTAAATGTTGGGCATTAGCTTCTAATACGCGAGTTTGAATCGCGGTGGTATGTGTTCTTAATAATTGGATTGCATTAATAAAAAATGTATCTTGCATATCGCGCGCTGGGTGATCAGCGGGAATATTAGCCCGCTGGAAATTATAGAAGTCGAGTTCAACTTCTGGTCCTTCCGCAATTTGATAACCCATCGAAATAAATAAATCGTTAATTGCATTTAAAACATTGGTTAATGGGTGTAATTGACCGATTGGTAAATTAACACCTGGTAAAGTTATATCAATCTTTTCTTGATCTAAAGTTTGATTTAAGGCCAGCGCCTCAAGTTCAGTTTTCTTATCATTGAATAGTTGTTCCAGCTCTTGTTTTAAGGCATTAACCTCTTTGCCAAATAATGGTCGCTCTTCAACTGATAATTGTTTCATGGCTTGCATTAATTGAGCAATTTGACCTTTTTTACCTAATAAGTCGATTTTCAATCGTTCTAAATCTTTCAGACTGTTAGCAGCCTTTAATTGTTCTTGACTTTTAATTTGAATATCTTTTAGCACTTCCATCGTATTTCCTCCATAAAAAAAGCTTGTTCAGGAACGAACAAGCGCGGTACCATCCTGATTTGCATCTGCACACCTTAAAACTAATAACGCCTAGTGGCGGAGGTGATTAGCCTCACTCGAAGGTGAATTCATTACAGATATTGGAAAGTGAATTTCAGCAAGATCACTTCTCTCTTGACCAACCGAGCTGTAATTACTACGCCTTTTCTCAGTATTGGTTTTATTTTAACTGATAAGTATGAAAATTACAAGTCAACCAGCTGAGTTATGGTCGTAGATTGTTGCAATTAATAAGCGACTATGCTAAGATAATTAGGCATTCATCTGAAGAAGGGAGGTTACGCGATGGCTAGAGTATGTGCTATAACTGGAAAAAAAGCTTTATCAGGTAATCGCCGCTCACATTCATTACGAGCAACCCGCCGTAAATGGAATGTCAACTTACAAAAAGTAAAAGTGATGGTTGATGGAAAACCCCAAACTATCCGGATTTCCGCTCGGGCATTAAAAACCTTAAGAGCTCAACAAGAAGCCAGATAAAAAGAGTTTAACTATTAAGTTTAGTTAAACTCTTTTTTTATTCTAAGGGTTTTAAGAAGTAAGTCCCAATTACGCGGCGTGATTTAAATTCATTAATAAAAGCTTTAGGATCAACTTCCCGAATAGCTTTCACAATTAATTTCACTTCAAAATCACTGCAGACTAAATATAACATGGACTTAGCTTTATTTTGATACATCCCAGTCCCATCTAAGCGGGTAATCCCATGTTTCGCTACCTCTAAAATTCGCTTCGCCACCACTTCAGGTTGTTCTGTAAAAATATGTAAAGTAGCGAGTTTATAGCGTGAATGATAACTATTAACGATCATGGTGGAAGTAAATTGATAAATAATCGAATATAACGCCGCATTAACATCAAAGATTAACGCTGATAATAAAATTAAAACTGCGTTAAACGCTAAAACATAACTCCAAGTGGCTTTTTGGTAACGATTAGCAGTATAAATCGCAATAAAATCCGTTCCGCCCCCACTCGCATTACCTTCTAATACAATTAAGGCCCCAACCCCATTTAAAACGCCACCAAAAATGCTTAATAACATTAAATCATCTGTCAACCGAAAATGGGGCAGGATTTGACTAAATAAACCAAAACAGACGACATTTAATAAAGAAAAGTAAGTAAACCTTTTTCCGACATATTTAAAAACTAAAATCGTCACGGGAATATTTAACAGATAATAAAGCAACATAAAAGGAATATCGATTTGATAAAACTCTTTTAAAGCGCGCGAAGTTAACAGTGAAATACCACTAAACCCAGCAGGAATTAAGTTAGCATGATAAACAAACATATTTAAGGCACTAGCCGATAAGAACGATCCAATAATTACAATTAAAGCTGTCTTGAAATCTCTTGGGAATTTTTTCATAGCTCCTCCACATTAGTTGATATTAGCTGATTAACTAAAACAAGTCAATCAAACTAAGTTTAACTAAAAATAGCTAGCTCCTTAAGCCGATCGAGATATTGTTGGCAACGTACCATTTGTTTTTGAATTACCCGTCGATCAATTAAAAAATAATGTGAAAAACTGCCCGTAAAATAGACTATTACCCCATTATCTTTGGCTTCAATTTTAGCAATATAATTAAAACATAACCAGTAATTCTCAGGTGATTTTAAGCCATATAACGGGAAATAAAGCACTCCATTGCCAATATAAACTGGTAGTTTTTGGCGAAAATCAGTAAGTTGCTTTAAAGCTGCTTGGCGCCCTTCAAAGGTCGCAGCACGATATAAACACAAGTGTTTTAAATATTCGAGCGCAGTGAGCTTACTACTGGAAACAGTCCCGGTTAAATCATAAACCAAGGTCAGTTGGCCAGGCTTTTGAAGCAATAACACATGATGCTGAGAATGATGCATGACTTACTAAAGCTTTAATCTCGACTAGGTTCAGCTTCAAAGGCTGCCTCTTTTAGTTCAGCTTCCACGGCACGTGAATCAACCGCCCAACATTCAATTTCAACTAAGGCATTTAATGGTAATCCTTTGACTGCAATCGTACTCCGGGCCGGAAATGGGTAATTAAAATAGGTTTCATATACTGCATTAAACTCAGGAAAATCTGCCATTTCCGCTAAAAAGACGGTGGTTTTAATAATATGATTGTAAGTCAAATTTAAGCGTGCTAAGATATTTTCAATATTTTCAAAAATTTGTTTGGTTTGCGCAACTACCCCACCACTAACTAACTGGTTAGTCTCCCCTGCAATCCCTAATTGACCGGATAAAACTACTAAATCGCCAATTTTGATCGCAGCTGAATATGGTCCAACAGTTTTTACCCCATTGGTTAACGATATACTTGATTTGATCATAATTTATCCTCACGATGATAATAATCTTGTTCTTTGCGAATTAGTTTCTTCGCCCGAGCAATATTTAAATGCCGGAAAAATACGACTAAAAAACCTAAAATAATCGCCAGTAATACTGCTAAAGATAAAATATCTTCAAAATTTTCAATCATAATAACTCCTTACAGTTAAGCTACGACTTGGCTAACTTTGTTGGCTATCTTTCAGATTATCATAGATTTGATAAAATAACCATAATGCTTCTAAGACTAAAATTAAGGCTCCTACCATTAATATTATACCGATTAAATGGAGATTATTCGTAATAAGATACACATCCACTGAAGATTGTGCTTTAAAAATTAAACCCAAAATTAAACTATATTGAAAAACAAACGTTAAAATAATTAAAAACGTAGTTTTTTTAATCGGAAGATATAGTTTTAAAGTTTCAGCGGTTAAAATTAATCCACTAGTCAGCATGACTAATATTTGGGGGAAACGCAGGGCTAAAAGAGCTTGCATCCAAGTTAAATTCATTTGAAATTCTAATAAAACTAAGCGTCCCAGCCAAGAATTCGCTAATGGCAAAACCGGTAATACTGCTTGAAAGTCGCTTAGGCTTTGAGGAATTTGGACTAAACGACCTAATTCAAAATTGACCAGTGCAATTTGTAATAGAGTTAGCGCTAAAATAGCGGTTAGCCAGCCGAATCTTTTTTGTGGGGTATCCCAGAAGCGATCAAAATATCTCATTTATAAATCCAATCCTCACCTTTAATCGATTCATGTTTCATCAAATCTAAATAATCTTGTTGGCGTAAGACTTCATAACTCACAAGCGCGACACTATTAGCTAAATTTAAACTCCGAGCATTGGGTACCATCGGAATCCGTAAACAATGCGCCAAATCACCTTTTAATAAGTCTAAAGGTAAACCAGTACTTTCTTTCCCGAAAATTAAGTAAACCGGTAAAGGAAATTTCACATCCGTATAAGTTTGTTTACTATAACGGGTAATATAAAAGTGATTATTTTCATTTGGATTTTGAGCTAAAAAAGTCGCATAATCCGGGTATAATTGATAATCAGCTGTTTTAATATAATCCATCGCGGAACGCCGCAAAGCTTTTTCACTTAAGGAAAAGCCTAGTGGCTCAATTAGATGGAGTTTAAAATTCGCTGCCATACAAGTCCGAATAATATTACCCGTGTTTTGCGGTATTTCTGGTTCAAATAACACAATATTAATCATGTTTAACTAGCTTTCTTGATAAAAATAGCACTAACCCGTTAGTGATTACTAAATAACTAGCAATAAATAACACAATTTTAAATACTAAGCGGAAAAATAAAGCTTCGGGAACGAAATTGATTAATAAATCAGTTGCGGGATTTAATAACCATAAATCATTAGTAAAAATTAAATGGTGAAAAGTAAACCACCACTGTTCAAAATTGGTATAAGCTAATAACCCCAAAATCGCTACTAAAATTAAAGCGCCCGCGGTTATTCTAGGATAATAATCCAGGATGGTTAATTTAGCCCCATAGAGTCGCACATAAAGTAATAAAACTACCATACAGAAAAGACTACCAATTTTAATAAAGTTAGTTAAATTTTGATAAAGTACTTTTACATCGACCATATGTAACTTTTCGCGTTCATTAAAAATCGGTTGAACGAGGCCAGCCACTGGTAAATCCACTGATAAATCAGTTCTTTTCCCTTGCGTGTAATCTAAAAGTACCGCCATCGCTTGATCAAGATCAGCCTGACTCATTTGGACACTATCTGCTACCTCATAACGGATTTGAGTTTGGTGATAAAAGTTCGGTGAGGTAATAATTTTATCTAAGATAAAGGCACTGGGGATTAATAATAAACCAAGCGCCATTAAAAAACTGAGGATTTTTTTCATACTAAATTCTGCTTTAAATATTCAGAGAGTTGCTTTAAGGCTTGAGCGCGATGACTAATTTCATTTTTCTTAATGCTTGATAATTCTGCCACTGTTTTTTGATAAGTTGGTAAATAAAAAATTGGATCATAACCAAACCCGCGATCACCTCTAGCAGCTAAAGCTATTTCGCCACGTAATTCACCCAGAAAACATTGGGTTTTCCCTTTGATTTTTACCGCAATGCAACAATGAAACGCCGCTGCGCGATTAGTCTCGTCTTTTAACATCGTTAAGATTTGTTGATTTTTTAGCTCGTAAGCGGTCTTTTCTCCAAGATAGCGGGCCGAATAAATGCCTGGTCGATTATTCAAACGGGCTATTTCTAAGCCAGAATCATCCGCTACAATAATATAGTCATCATAACCTACGACACTATTAACTTTTTTTAGCGCATTCTCACAATAAGTTTGACCATCTTCGACAATATCCACCGTTAAAGCTAAATCAGCTAGTCCTAAGACTTGATATTGGGTTAAAACTGCTTGAAATTCTTTGACTTTTCCGGGATTATGACTGACTACTAATACTTTTGGCATAAACGCTCCCTTCATTTACCTAGTTTATCAAATATTACTAGATTATGCTATGATTAGCCTAGGCGATATGATGATTAAAACACAAATAGAAAGCTTATTACAACAACCACTGCTTAGTTTAAAACTAACAAAACTGGGTATCAGCAATTACAATTATTTAGCTGAAACTTTAAACGATAAATTCATCGTCCGGGTCCCCAAACTTGATCATTTAAAAGACTATGAGTTAGAAAAACAGATTAATCAATTAGTTGAACCCTTAAATATTAATAGTGAAACCATTGCGTTTGATGTCCAAACCGGGATAAAAATCTCGCGTTACTTACCGGATTTTATTACCTTTAATTACTATCAAGCCCCCGATCGCATCAAGCGGGTAGCGACTTTAATGCGTCAATTACATGATCAAGCGTTACATTGTGGGGTAGATTTTTCTCCCTTAAAAACGTTAGCGAACTATCAAAGCCAAGTACAACAACCCCTATTTGATTTAACCCCGTTTGAGGCGGTAATTAACGAAATTAAAGCGTTAAAAAGACCAACGATACTTTGTCATAATGATTGGGTAGCTGGTAATATTGGTTTTATCGGCTGTAAAACTTACTTAATTGATTATGAGTACGCGGCTGATAATGACCCCTATTTTGATGTCATGTCATTTTTAACCGAAAATCAACTAACACCAGCTGAAATAACCGAGTTTTTAAAGTTATATTTTAAAAATTCCTGCAACATAGAAACGCTTACCCTATTAAAGCTTTGGGAACAGTTTCATAATTTACTCTGGTGTAATTGGGCGAATATGATGTATGACTTAACCCAAGAACAACAGTTTCATGTTATTGCTTCACTTAAGTATCAAGCTTTACAAACGTCAATTTTACCAGTTAATCTAACAAATCACGATAAGTAACTAATTCAATTTGATTTTCAGCTAAATATTCTTTGATTCTTTTTGATGTCGCCATCACCAAATCTTTAGGGCGAATTAAAGTATAAGAAGAAACATCCATTAAGGCTTGATCAACATAGCCTGCATGACAAATTAAAGTCGTGACTTCGTGTTGTTTAAATAGATGGCGTTGTTGCCAAACATTTTCTTCAACATCTGTATTATATTGTGCATCTAAACAAAAGACAGGTTTAATATTCCACGGAGTCGGAAAGGAAAAGAAATTATTTTCCGCCCAATAAGTAAACGGACAGATTAAACCGTATTTTTCTGCCATAACTGCAAAGGCTTTTACTGTAACTGGGGTGCCTAAAGAATGGGCATGTAAATAAGCAGGTTTTTCACCAACTAATTCGATATAGCGCTTGATTTGAGCTTCCATTTCTAAGAGAATTTCTTCATAAACATAAGGTTCTTTTTCAAAGATCGTGGCTAAGCCTTCTTTTCCGATAACTTTACCATTTTGAAATTGACTAACCGAAGAGATAAAGACGCCGTTTTCATCAACTAAACTAGGTACTAATTTTGGATCACTTAAAGGGCGACCCGCCACAAAATTTACATCGACACCAAAACTTGCTTGAGGTAATTGTGGGATAAACTTCGCCGCAAACTCACTACTAGGCATATTAGTAAAGAGTCCTGTATTGCGAATCATCCCAGTTTCAATCCCTTTTACAATCCCGAGCGTCACCGCTTCAGTAATCCCAAAATCATCACTTTGTAATAATAGTTTCATTTTCAACCTCCTTATTTGATTATAACAATTATCTTTTAAATCCTAAAAAAAAGTACAGCTGACTGTACTTTTCCTTAGTTAATTTACTTTTATTCGGTTTTAGCGGGAGCTTTCTTGGCTGCTGGTTTTTTAGCAGCTGGTTTAGCTTCAGCTGTTTTAGCTGGCTTTTTAGCGGCTGGTTTCTTATCAGCCGTAGTTGAACTAGCAGCTTTTTTCGCAGCGGGTTTTTTAGCAGGTGCTTTAGCTGCGCTCGCTTTAGTAGCTGGTTTCGCGGCTGGCTTTTTAGCTGGTGCCACTTCAGCTTCAGTAGCCTTAACATCAGCTTTCTTAGCTGGGGCCTTTTTAACGGCTGGCTTTTCTTCAACCATTACTGGTTCTGCTGCTACTGGTGCTGGGCTAACGCTTTTAGCGGTAGCTTTGGGAGCTGTTTTAGCTAATCGAACGATTTCACTGAAACCAGCTGGATCATTAATCGCTAATTCACTTAACATCTTCCGGTTAATTTCGATATTAGCGCGTTTTAAGCCAAACATTAATTCCGAATAACTCATATCATTCATCCGGGCTCCAGCGTTAATTCTGGTAATCCATAATTTGCGCATTTCGCGTTTAATCTGACGACGATCACGGTAAGCATAGCGTAAGGAACGCATAACTTGTTCGTGAGCTGTCCGATATAATAAATGTTTCGAGCCGAAATAACCTTTCGATAATTTCAGTACTTTTTTCCGCCGATTGCGTGATGCCACGCTGTTTTTTACTCTAGGCATGTGCGACCTCCCCTAACCTTGAAGCAGCGACTTGATTCTTTTGAAATCACTGCTGCTGACTAAAGCTGCTTTACGAAGCTTTCTTTTTTGTTTTTGGCTCTTATGTGAGGCAAAGTGTGAAATATATGCTCGATTGCGTTTAAATTTTCCACTGCCAGTAACTTTAACCCGTTTGGCTAAAGCTTTTTTTGTTTTCATTTTTGGCATGCTCTTCTCTCCTTATTTACTCTTTTTCGGGCTAATAACCACTGACATTGTGTTGCCCTCTAATTTCGGATCTTTTTCCACTTGACCAAGATCCGCTAGTGCCGCAATAAAATCCGTCATGACCTTTTTACCCACTGCTAAGCGGGTAATCAGTCGACCACGAAAGCGCATATCCGCTTTGACTTTCTGTCCGTCATTTAACCATTTTGACGCTTGACGTACCTTAGTCTCAAAATCGTGAAGATCAATGACAGGTGATAAACGTAAAGCTTTGACTTCTGTAACATTTTGATTACGTTTAGCTTCCTTGGTGCGCTTTTGTAATTCATAGCGGTAACGGCCGTAATCTAACAACTTACAAACCGGTGGCTTCGCTGAGGGTGAAACACAAAATAAATCCAAACCATGACGTTCCGCTTCAGCTAAAGCTTCATTCCGGCTTTTAATTCCTAATTGTTCACCTTCGGGCCCAATCACTAATACTTCTTTAAAACGGATATTTTCATTGACTAAGTCATCCATTGTTGGCTTTCTATTGCTAATAAATCTTTCCTCCTTTTAGCTAAATAAAAAGTGAGTGCGGACACTCACTATCAATAACACTAAAAAAGTTCATAGCGTTAACCTATTTCCACATAGAAATCAGGTGAGAGTGTCTCTACTTTCTACTATTGCTTAGTTAGTCTAACACGGGTGAAGTAAATTGTCAAATCTCTGACTAGAGCAACCAGTTAGATTATGGTATAATTTTACCACGTAAGTATAAGAGGTAAGTATGAAACTAAAAAACAGTTATTTTTATACATTAAGAGAAAATGTTAAGGACGAAGATTCAGTTAGTGGTAACTTATTAAGCCGAGCTGGCATGATTAAGCGTAATTCAGCTGGGATTTATATGTATTTACCCTTAGGTTATCGGGTTTTAAAGAAAATTGAAAAAATCGTCCGGGAAGAAATGGATCAAGCACGTGCCCAAGAAGTTTTAATGCCGGCCCTGATTCCAGAAGATATCTTTGTTAAAAGTGGACGCCGAGACGTAATTGGCTCTAGTATGTTTGCTTTAAAAGACCGCTTTGAGAAACCCTTTGTATTAGCCCCGACCCATGAAGAATTGTTCGCCGTGGCGGCAGGAATGAAAATCCGCTCTTATAAAGATTTACCGTTTAATTTATACCAATTCCAAACTAAATTCCGGGATGAAAAGCGGCCACGCTTTGGTTTAATTCGGGTAAAAGAATTTATTATGAAAGATGCTTATTCGTTTGACAGCGATTTAGCTGGGTTAGATGTGGCTTACCAAAAGATGTTTGAAGCTTATCACCGCGTGTTTCAACGCTTAGATTTAAAGTATTGTGTTGTCCAAGCGGATACAGGTATTATGGGTGGTTTATTATCCGAAGAGTTTCAAGCTTTCAGTGAAATTGGCGAAGATATTATTGTTTTATGTGATCACTGTGGTTATGCCTCTAACTTAGAAGTTAGCCAATGTGTAAGTGAGACGCACCCAAATAATGAAGCCTTAGCTGCCAAAGAGAAAATCTTTACACCAGACACTAAAACAATTGAAGAATTAGTGAACTTCTTAGGATTAAGTGCTGATAAATTTGTTAAAACCTTAATTTATCGGATTGATCAACAATTTGTGGCTTGTTTAGTCCGTGGTGATCGCGAAATTAATGAAACAAAAGTCTTAAAATTATTTAATGGCCATGAAATCGAATTAGCGAGCGCCGAAGATGTCATAAATTTCACCCATGCTAACGTTGGTTTCGCTGGACCAATTGGTTTAAAATTACCGATTGTAATTGATAATGATGTGGCCCAACTAAAAAACTTTATTGTTGGAGCGAATGAAACTGACTATCACTACATCAACGTTAACCTAAGTGATTTCAATATTAATCAAATAGCTGATATCAAATTAGTGGCCGAACAAGACCCTTGTCCTAATTGTGGGCATCCGTTACACTTTGAAACCGGGATTGAAATCGGTAATACTTTTAAACTAGGTACAAAGTATTCTCAACTATTAGATCTTTATTATTTGGATGCTAATAATCAACGCCAACCAGTCGTGATGGGTAGTTATGGTTTAGGGCTGGGCCGTTGTTTGGCCGCGTTAGTCGAACAAAAACATCAAGCCGATAATTTAGTCTTCCCGATGAATGTGGCTCCCTATCAAGTCGCGATTGTAGTAGCTAATTATCAAGATGAGCAACAAAATGAAATCGCTGAACAATTATACGACACTTTAACCAAGGCTAAAATTGAGGTTATCCTCGATAACCGATCTGAACGAGCGGGCGTTAAATTTAAAGATATAGAACTAATTGGGATTCCAATTCGGATTACCGTTGGTAAACATATCGTTGATGAAAAAGTTGAGCTAAAACTCCGTCAAGCAGATAATCAATTAATTAAATTGTCAGACGTCTTAAAAGAAGTCCAGCAATTAATACAAAATGAATGGAAATAGCTCGTTAACACTGGATTTATTGACTAACCGGTGAATTACGCTATAATATTAACAAGGATATAAAGGAGAATAATATGTCAAATACCCCTACAACTAAGAAAAAAATGACAGAAATTAATCTGGCTGAAGAAAAAAAAGTCTGATTATAAATTTGTCCCCACCCCCGAAAATAAAAAGAAAGCGACTAACTTACGTTTATTCGCTGCTTTACTTTGGGTAGTCGCGATTGGTCTTGAAATTTGGGCCATTTTATTATTAAAGAAACCACCGATTAACCTACCAATTATGTTGGGCTTAATCGTTGGTGATGGAATTACCGCCATTATTGGTTCATTACTCTGGAAACAAGCTAACCGACTAGATCCAGCGTCGGAAAAAGACAAATTCCGTTTCTTTGTTCAAAACCAACTTGGTTTATTGATTACAATTGTAGCCTTCTTCCCTTTAGTATTACTTATCTTAACTGATAAGAACTTAAAAGGAAAAGATAAAGGTATCTTAGCCGCCGTGGCGATTGCTGTCTTTGCGGTAGCTTCCATCTTCGGTATTGACTTTAACCCAGCTTCAATTGAAAAATATACTGAAGAAACCTTACGGGTCGAAGAGTTAATGGGCGTTAACGAAGTCTACTGGACAAAAAGTGGTAAGAAATATCATCTTTATTCAGATTGTTATACGATTAATACTGATAAAACTGATGAAATCTTCAAAGGTACAGTGGCGGATGCTTATGCCCACAAACATATTGAGGAACTATGCAAGATTTGTGAAGATCGAGCTGAAAAAGCTAAAGAGTCAGCTTATATTATTCACGTCTTACCTTATTAAAGCGTAATTAAGCTTAGTTGAAATTTAAAATCCCAGTCGAATTTGACTGGGATTTTTTTATTTATTCTTTATTAACAATCGCTTGATTAAGCTGGGTAATAAATTCAGCTAAACCTAATTGACTAGTTTCCTTTTCACCATATTTACGAATGTTGACTAAATTGTGTTCTACTTCTTGATCACCGACCACAATTTGGTACGGAACCTTTTTTAGTTGTGCTTCCCGTAAGCGATAGCCGAGTTTTTCCGCTCGCCCATCAACGTGGAGCCGGATGCCTAAGGCTTGTAATTGTTTTCCAATCTCACTAGCGTAAGCTAAGTGTAAAGCTGGATTAACCGGAATAATGATGATTTGTAAGGGAGCCAGCCAAAGCGGGAACGCCCCTTTATACTCTTCAATGAGGTAAGCGGTAAATCGATCAAAAGTACCTAAGATGGCCCGATGAATTACAATTGGTCGAACTTTCTCACCTTTATCATCAACATAAGTTAAATCGAATTTTTCGGGTAATAAGAAATCTAATTGGCAAGTAGATAACGTTAATTCATGACCAATCGCAGTATCAATTTGAACATCAAGTTTTGGTCCATAGAAAGCCGCTTCACCAATTTCTTCATAATATGCTAAACCAAGTTCATCTAAGACTTTGCGTAATTCACTTTCCGCTAAATCCCACATTTCATCATTATCAAAGTATTTTTCTTTGTTGGCTGGATCGCGTAAAGATAAACGGAATTTATAATTTTTGATTTTAAAATCGCGATAGACATCTAAGATTAAATCTACCACCCCGGCCACTTCACTTTTAATCTGATCAAAACGAACAAATAAATGGGCATCATTTTGACACATTGCTCGAACGCGTTCTAATCCCAGCACGGCACCACTAGGTTCATAACGATAATCATGGCCTAGTTCCCCAATTCTAATTGGCAAATCACGATAAGAAACTAGTTTATTTTTATAAATTAACATATGATGCGGACAATTCATCGGCCGTAAGACCATCGCTTCATTATCCATTTGCATAACTGGAAACATATTTTCTTGATAATGATCCCAATGACCACTAGTTTTATACAGTTCAACTTTCGCAACGGCTGGTGTATAAACATGATCATAACCCAGCGCTAATTCTTTATCGGTAATATAACGCTCTAAAATCCGGCGGATGGTTGCTCCATTGGGGAGCCACAAAGGTAAGCCCACCCCGGCTAATTCATGTTGCATAAAGATGTCTAACTCTTTACCTAATTTCCGGTGGTCACGTTCTTTAGCTTCTTCTAACAGGGCTAGATGTTGCGCTAAACTCGCTTCATCCGCAAAACAAATGCCATAAATCCGCTGTAACATCTTATTTTTAGCGTCACCCTTCCAATAAGCACCCGCAATCTTTAAGAGTTTAAAGTGTTTGAGTTCTTTAACGCTAGCCACGTGTGGTCCGCGACATAAATCGACAAAATCACCTTGACGATAAGCGGAGATAACCGTTTCTTTTTCATCCATGTGGTTAATTAAATCTAGCTTATAAGGATCATCATGAAACATCGCTAACGCTTCCGCTTTACTTAGTTCTTCGCGCGTAATCCGTTTACCATCTTTCGCAATCTTTTTCATTTCTTTTTCAATCTTAGGTAAATCTTCCTCTTTGATGGAAACATCTCCTAAATCAATGTCGTAATAAAATCCTTCCACGACCACTGGCCCCACCCAAAACTTAGCTTGCGGATATAAATGTTTTACTGCTTGAGCCATTAAATGGGCACAAGAGTGATTTAAAACATATAATTCCGGATTTTCTTTAATATTAATCATTATTAAGTCCTCCTATAAAAAAACACCCATCAAGGGCGTATGAACGCGGTACCACCTAAATTTATACCTCAGCGTGATAACGGTACTACCGAATGACCATTGCCTGTCATTAGCTACTAAGGAGTAAAGCTTAGCAGTTTGCATAGTTTGCACCAACCACTATGTCTCTTTTTTCAAACAAAACTAACTTCTTGTCTTAGATTATCGCGTCTTTAATATAATACTTATCTCGCTACCTGTCAAGTTTACCAGTTTAGATAAACCCGTATTTCTTTAAGCCTAAGACAATGCCATTATCATTATGCGAACTCGTCACAAAGTCAGCGATATCTTTTAAATCTTGGGCCGCATTACCCATTGCAACTCCGATATCCGCAAACTCTAAGAGTGATAAATCATTATGGCCATCCCCAAAAGCAATAATTGAAGTTGGTTGCCAGCCTTTTAAAGCTAAGACTTTTTGTAGGGTTGCCCCTTTATCCATGCCATAAGCGGTATATTCAAAAGCAAACGGCGTAGTTAGCATCCCATAAGCAAAACTTTTAACGGGCGCTAAGAGTTCAGCTTGTTTCCCTTGAATATATTCTGGTTGGCCAATGCATAAAATCTTATATAAGGGAAAATCCACGAAATTAGCCAGATCTTTGATTTCCTTGCTTTCTAAATTATAAGTTTTCTCGCCAAAATTAACCCCATAAGTTAAGACTAAATTAAATATTTCATGCATCCGAGTTTGATCACTTGTATAGGAAAACTTATTATCAGTGACTAAAGTTACAACGTCAAAGTTTTGTAAGTGTTTAAGTATTTGTTTAGTTTCATTCGCTTTTAGTGGATGGTCATGTAAGACTTCTTGACTTTCGACATCCATAGCATAGGCCCCATTCGTTGAGATAATTACCCCATGGTGTTGGTCCATCGTTAACTCATGGGCATATGGCAACGTCTCTCGGGGATAACGACCAGAAGCTAAGACAATCGTTGCCCCATTAACTTGGGCTTTAATTAAAGTAGCTTTCGTTTCTTCACTAATCACATAATGTTTATTTAATAAAGTTCCATCCATATCTAAAACAATTAATTTCATATTCCACCTTTTTTAACCTACAAAGTTGATTATAACACATTCTTAATTAGTTTTAAAAAGTGGAACTAATTCATGCTTTAAAACATCAACTAAACCCAAATCCGACATTTTATAGCCGGGAATTACGGGTAAAGCTAACGTCACAATTCTAAGTAATGGGTTTTTCAATGCTGTTAAACCCAGTTTACGATTGGCTTGTTTCATCTTGCGAGCGTTTAACGCGACTTTGGGTGCGCTTAAATCAGAAATCAAGCCAGCCACGGGTAAAGGTAAGGTATTTAATACTTTACCAGCTAATACCGCGCTCATGCCTCCACCACACTTAATTAGCTCGTTAACCGCGATTAAAGCGTTCGCTGGTGTATCATAGACGACGGTTAAGTTATGAGCATCGTGCGATACGGTACTGGCTAGAGCTCCCTTAGTTAAACCAAAGTTTTTTACGACATGTAAAGCAATATTATCATTATCTGGATAACGGTTAATAACCGCCACAAACTTGATATCGGGATGCTTATCTAACTGAATTTGGTAGTCTTTAACTGGTAAACTAATCGTTTCTAAGCGAGTTAAAGATATTTCTAAAGTTTGATAAGTCATGACATTACACAAGATTTCACCATTTTCGATTGGAGCTTTAATCATTAAGTCAGTTAGCGTTAAGGGTTTAACCACTAATGAATTTTGTTTTTCCAGCTCAAAGGATTGTTTTGGATAAGTCTTTAATAATTTTTGATTTTGGGCTACAAGTTCACCTTCAAAAATAACCGTACTGGGCATCATCGTGGCTAAATCTGGGATTAATAATAAATCCGCCAGATAACCCGGGGCGATCGCTCCTAATTTTTCTAGGTTGGCTCCTTTGGCGCTGTTATAAGTCGCACTGCGTAATGCATCTAACGGATGCATCCCGGCTTTAATCGCTTGGCGCACTACTTCATTCATATGACCTTTACTTAAGATATCTTCACTTTCACAATCATCGGTACATAAACATAATTGATCAAGATGTCGGACATGTTTGACGCCATCCCAAACTGCTTGGACATTTTTTGAAATACTACTTTCCCGGGCATCGACGTAGAGCCCAACTCTCAGTTTTTCAATTCCTTCAGCACTGGTGCGTGATTCATGGTCAGTTTTAGGACCACCAATCGCATACGCTGATAAAGCGCGACCACTAACAGCCGGAGCGTGTCCTTGGATGTATAAACCAGCTGCTGCAGCGGTTTCGATAATCTCTAGCATCCGTTTATCGCCATTAATTAAACCTATAAAGTCCATGACTTCGGCTAAACCAACAACGCGGGGTAACGTGCTTAAACGCTTAATGGTAGTTTGATCAAAGCTGGCCCCAGCGTTTTCTAATCCACTGACACTTGGAACACAACTGGGGATATTGATTAGTTGCCGCATCGGATAATCTAAGGCCGCATCATGCATGTATTTAACCCCAACTTCACCAAACACATTCGCGATTTCATGGGGATCAGTAATAACAGTCGTGGTCCCCCAAGGAATTACGGTTTCCGCAAAGTTTTGTGGCGTTAACATACTACTTTCAATATGGACATGGGCGTCAATTAAACCAGGAGTTAAGTATTGACCTTGGCCATCCAAAATTTTATCTGCCAAATGTAGTTCTTGGCCCGGATTTTTTGTTTCGATATGACTAATAAAACCAGCTTTAATAAACACATCAGCTGGATAGATTTCACCAGTAATCACATTGACCAATTGAATATTAGTAATAACTAGATCACTTTGAATATCACCCCGAGCAGCGGCTAAGAGTAATTCTTTGGGGAACTGTTTTAAGTGCATATTGGACCTCCTGAATACCTTTTAAGTTTAACGAAACAAGGATTGATTGTAAAGCAACAAAAAAAGCCTCACCTAAGGCTTTCTGACGTAAATGGTGGTTCCGGTCGGAATTGAACCAACGACACGTGGATTTTCAGTCCACTGCTCTACCGACTGAGCTACGGAACCATTTGGTTGCGGGGGAAGGATTTGAACCTACGACCTCCGGGTTATGAGCCCGACGAGCTACCAGACTGCTCTACCCCGCGATAACTATGCAACAACTATATCACAAACAAACTCTAAATGGAAATGGCGGAGGAACTGGGATTCGAACCCAGGCGCCGGTTCCCCGACCTACCGGTTTTCAAGACCGGACCCTTCAGCCACTTGGGTATTCCTCCAAATATGTATGGTGGACCCTGTAGGACTCGAACCTACGACCAACCGGTTATGAGCCGGTCGCTCTAACCAACTGAGCTAAGGGTCCATAGCTCCTAAAGATGGTAGCGAGAGTGGGACTTGAACCCACGACCTCCCGGGTATGAACCGAGCGCTCTAGCCAGCTAAGCTACCTCGCCAACAAACATGGTCGGGATGACAGGATTTGAACCTGCGACCCCTTGATCCCAAATCAAGTGCACTACCAAGCTGTGCTACATCCCGAGGTCTTAAAAATAAAATGGCGCGCCCAGTAGGACTTGAACCCGCAACCTTTTGATCCGTAGTCAAACGCTCTATCCAGTTGAGCTATGGGCGCATGTGCTAAAATTAACAGCGCTATTTTATAATATCAAATTGATTAATGCTTTGCAATAAGATTTTCGCTTTTTAGTGATGTTCAGTTTGTTTTAATTCCCAATGGGTTAATAAAACCATCCCTGCCCGTAACAGCATAACTAAGCCTAAAATGGTTAAATCATTGACGGTCGGTAAAATAATTGTTTTTAATGCTTCAGAGACCATTAAAAAAGCTAAACCTTGGGATAAACCTTGACCTAAAATGACACTAGAATGTTGAGTGGTCTTTTTAAAATACTCAGCCACATATAAAAAGGTCGCTCTAATCGTACCGTCTAAAATAACTAAGACACCAATAATCTCAATAATAAAGACACCATAACTAACAAATTGAAAAAACAGCTCATGCATATAATTAATTTACTCCTTCTGATATTATTTTAACTTAAATCCAAACTATCTAAGATTAACGTCACGGGACCATCATTGACTAAAGCCACCTGCATATAAGCCCCAAACTCACCTGTCTCAACTAAACAATTTTGCGCTAATAAACGATTGAAATGGGCGTAAAGTTCGTTGGCTTTCGGATATTCTGCCGCGTTAGTAAAACTTGGCCGATTTCCCTTTTTATAATTCGCATATAAAGTAAACTGAGAAATGGATAAAATGGCTCCACCCACATCAGCTAATGCTAAATTCATCTTCCCATTTTCATCATCAAAGATGCGCAAATTAATAATTTTTTGGACCATCTTTTCAACAGTCTCAAATTGATCAGTTGTAGTAAAACCCACTAACAATAAAAAACCCTGTTTAATTTCTCCAATCACAGTTTCATCAATACTAACACTAGCTTGTTTTACCCGTTGTACTATAACTCGCATATTAACTCCTCGTTTTTATTATACCTTATTTTACGCGTAAGGTAAGTACCGATATTTCGGGAAAACTTAAAAATCGAAAACTATTTGGGCCATTGCCTAAACCACGACTGACGACTAACTGAGCTGTATCAAGTTTATAAAGACCGGAAGTATAAGGGGGGAAATAGCTTTTATCGGGGGAAAACACACCCCCAATTACTGGCAAGCGCAACATTCCACCATGTAAATGACCAGCTAGCGTTAAATCAGCGCCCCAAGTGGCGTAGGTTTCAAAAAACAAGGGATTATGCGTTAAAAGTACCGTAAATAAATCAGGATCTTTTTCACCAATGACTAACTCCATCGTCGCTACATCAAAGAAATACGGTGCTGGATTATTTTGAAATAAAGAACCACCGCGATTACTATAATATTTCAAGTTAAACCATAAACCTTGAAGTTTAATCGCTGCCGATTCTTTAGTCAGTAACACCCCTTCATTATTTAATAAGATCACCCCAAGTTCAGTTAATTTAGTTGTTAATTCAGTGTAATATCTTTCTGGTAAACTTTGTTCATGATTACCAACTACCATAAAAACTGGATAATCAACCACTAAGTTCTCGGCTAAAGTTAAAAAGACGGTAAAATCTTGATCAGTACTACTAACCATATCTCCAGCAAACACTACAATATCCGGTTTGGCTTGTTTAATTTTTAATAATAAACGTTCATTATGTTGGCTAAAAGACATACTATGTAAATCAGTTAACATTACGATTTTAAAACCATCAAATTCACTGGGTAAATTACTAAAAGCTAACTCATATTCATTAGTCAATAATGTATAGCGACTAATTACCATAATTAAAACTAGACTAAGTAGTAAGAAACCAATCCCTTTAAATATTCTTAAAATAAATTTTAACATTTTTTTAACTCACCTTTTACATCAAAGTTTTACTAACCAGCACATCTTCAAGTAATTCAACTGCTTTAACAACAAAAAACTCACAGCGTTTCGCGGGAACTCGAGTCGTTGGACGAGGATTTTCAGCTAAATTAGCTAATAAATCTCGGCATAAGATATTACCGGTCATCATTTGAAAACGATCAATTAATGCTTGGATTTCTGCCTGAAAAGCGTATTTGAGCTCCCGCTCAACAACTTCCGCTTGACCAAATTTTAGACTATAAATCGTAATCGCGCCCATTAAGGCCCCACAGACCTCTCCTGAGCCCCCAATCCCACCACCAAAGCCCGCAGTTAAGCGGAATAAATCAGCTTCACTGATGGAAACTTCTGCGCTAAAGGCGCCAGCTACTGCTTGCGCACAATTATAACCTTGATAAAATAGATCTAAAGCTTTGTTTGATTTATCCATAAACTTTTCCTTCAAACTAAGTATAGTCCATTTATCAGTCAGAAACTAGTTAACTAGCCTTAACATTTATTTAATGGTTTATCAATTAATCAAATAAAATTGGTAATTTAAAAGTATCTAAGTATAATAATAGTATCAATGAAAGATCGAGGTCAACCAATGAGTAATCCAATTTCTAAAAAACGCCAAGTTTTGTTTTATTTAGGAACAGCGATGATGATCATCGGGTTTCTATTATTCTTTCAAGTCTTTATTGTGGCTTTTTCTTCAATGTCATCCAACAATTTTAACCGCATCGCTCAAAGCTTTGCTTTCGCTCCAATTGGGATGTTATTCATCATTGCTGGACAATATATTCGTTCCATTGGTCAACGCGGTTTAGCTGGCTCCGGTACTATTTTAAATCCCGACCAAGCGCGTAAAGACTTAAAACCATACGCTAAAGCTGCTGGTGGTCTAGTGAAAGATGCCTTAGAAGAAATCAAACCCCAACCTCAAACAACAGTTATTAAAGTCAGATGTAAGAATTGTCAGCACTTAAATGATGAAACAGATAATTACTGTCAAGAGTGTGGAGCACCTATATTTTAATAGTTACTTATTAAGTTTAAATAGTAATAAAAATATTATTCCTTGACCATTATTTTAATGTATTAGATTTGGAAATTAGTCTAAATAAAATACAAAAATGGCTAAGTATCTAAAAATATCTATTATTAGACTAAGTGCACAATATTTTGTTCGATAAACTTATTAATTTTCTTTCCTAACCTTTTCTTTTTTATAAAATATCTCTCTTTTATCAACTTGTATAGCATACTTTTAAAACATTTGAATTAACATCAAACGTAGTTATTTAAAAAATCACAAACCTCAAAAAATATATTTACGTATTGATATTTACTTAAAAAATCTAATACTGGATGGGCTACACTTTAGTGGACAAATAAAATAGTTATACCTTGTCAAGCAAATTTGTTTGATAAGATGTAATTAAAGAAAGTAGGAAACCATTATGTCAAGAAGACCCCGTAGAACATTCAGTGAAGCATTCAAAACTCAAAT
>CAZAZP010000013.1:0-22580 GCA_964489695.1 uncultured Erysipelotrichaceae bacterium
TTTAACATCTTATTGTTTTTTATTTAGTGTCTACTTTAAAGGTATTATAATCAAACCTCTTTTTAATTTATCCCGATTAATTCATTAACTTGCAATTGTTGGTATAACTTGGCTAATTCTGCCTTTTTTAATTGTTGTTTTTCACTTCCCGCCACATCTAAAATCAATTTACCTTGATTAAACATCATTAAGCGTGTACCGTAATTTAAAGCTTGCTCTAAATTATGGGTAATCATAATGGTAGTTAATTGATGTTTAGTGACTAATTGTTTGGTTAAAGCCATAATCCGTTCACTACTTTTAGGATCTAAGGCAGCGGTATGTTCATCTAATAATAATAACTGTGGTTGTTGTAATAAAACCATTAATAAAGCTAAAGCTTGCCGTTGTCCCCCGGATAAAAGACCCACTGGTGTATCTAGTTTATCTTCTAGCTTTAAATCCAATTCTTTTAATAATTCAATAAATCGTTGTTTGGCTTGGTGAGCTTTACCGCGTTTAAAATTAAACAGGTGCCCTTTATTAAAAGCTAATGACAGATTTTCAAACACCGTTAAGGCTGGAGCAGTTCCTAATAAGGGATCTTGATGCACCCGCGCAATCATTTTCGCTCGTTGATGATGGGCTAATTCATTTAACTGTTGTGTCTTAAAAGTAATCTCACCGGCGGTTGGGTCTTCTTGACCACCTAAGAGATTGAATAAAGTAGTCTTACCACTTCCATTTGTACCAATAATTACGACAAATTCATGTTCTGCAATTGCGAAACTTAAATTATCAAATAAAACTAATTCATTTTCATCTGGTAGATTAAATGTTTTACTAACGTGATTAAAATTTAGCATATCTGACCTCACTTTGGGGTTGTTTTTTCGATTTAGGAGCATTGATAATTACCATAACGATAAATAATAAGACAGTGACTAATTTAAGGTATTGGGGATCCATCCCTAACCGTAGGGCTAAAGCTACGATTAAACGATAACTTATTGAGCCAATTATGACCGCACTACTTAAGCGGCTTTTAATTTTCTTTAAAAGAATCGTTCCTAAGATACCCGACGATAATCCTAAAATAATCATGCCACTCCCAATTGAAATATCATAATAACGACTTAAAGAAATAGCTAAGCCACCACTTAAAGCGACTAAACCATTGGCTAACCCTAGACCTAAAATCTTAATTAAATTGGGATTATGGCCAAGGGAAGCGATTAAGCTTTCATTATCACCCACTAAGCGAAATAAATAACCTAAGCGGGTCGTTAAAAACCAATCTAAACCAAATTTCGCCATTAAACAAATGAGTAATAAAATAAACAAATTACGATAAGGAGCAAAGTTGGCTAATAGCGGCCAATCAAAGATGGTCGTATCATGTAATAACGGTAAATTCGAGCGCCCACCAGCTAACATTAAATTGATGGAATATAAACCTGTCATCACTAAAATCCCACTGAGCAGTTGATTTATTTTTAGTTTAACATGTAAGATACCGGTTACTAAACCTGCTAAGGTTCCCGCAAGTGCGGCTAGTAATAATGCTAGACTAGCAGGAAATTGCATTTTAATTAATACTGCGGTCACAACGGCCCCTAAGGGAAACGTTCCATCCACACTTAAGTCAGATATCCCTAAGATCTGATAAGCAATCATTACGCCCATTGTTAATAAGGCATATAATAGTCCTTGTTCGATAACGTTAATCAGAAAGCTTAACATGGGTTATTTCCAGATAGCCCGTTTGGCGATAATAGCTGGAATCTCTAAACCCAATAACTCCGCTACTTGCTTACTAACAAATAGTTCGGTACTGGTGGAAATCTCCACAGGAATATCCGCTGGCGCAATTTGTTGGATTAAGATTTTCTCTGCCATGTTAGCGGCTTGCTTTCCTAATAAGTTATAACTGATCGAATCCGAAGCTAAAATACCCACTTCAAATTGGCCAGCTTCCGCCATAAAGACGGGTCTTTTTTCTTTATTAGCAATACTCACAACTTGCGCCGCTGCTTTAGCAATCATATTATCAGTAATAATATAGAAGGCATCCACTTCATGGTTCATTTGCTCACTAGCTAAGGCGATTTCATTGGCTGAACTTAAACCTAGTTTTTTCAATTTTAAATTAAAGCCCGCGATTAGCTTTTCGATTTCTGCAATTTGGACTAAGCTATTATCTTCACCCGTGTTGTATAATACTCCAATGGTTTTCGCTGTTGGTAAAAAATCACGGATTAGTTGGAGTTGGCGTCCAATTGGAGCCATGTCACTCACACCAGTTATTAGTCCGCCTGGTTTTTCATTGCTTTTGACTAAGCCGGCGGTGACCGCATCGGTTACGGCATTAAATAGAATTGGGATATTGGTGTCTTTAGTACCATTAGCTGCTGCTTGGGCAGCTGGGGTCGCAATTGCATAAATCAAATCTACTTGATCCGCTACTAATTGACTTACAATAATATCAGCGTTCGTACTTTCTCCAAAGGCATTTTTCTCAATTAGCCGAATTTGATCAGTTAAACCTAATTCCTCTAAGCCCGTAATAAAGCCCGTTTGGGCATCATTTAGGGCCGGATGATCAGTCCATAAGAGAATCCCAATTGTAAATTTATGCGTAGTTTTCGGACTACAACCCACTAACAAGCCCATCGTTAATAATAATAAACCAATTTTTTTCATTTTCTTTCTCCTTTAAATAAAAAACTTTGTGGTATCCACAAAGTCCCGAATTGATTTATTATTTCAAAGCTTGTGGATTACCAAATGAAAACAGTTAATATCCACCAGCGTGATTATTAACTTATGTTTTTACGTAGTAATAGTAATAGCTTTGACTATTAATGTTAGTCGGTAACGTTAACATATGTTTCCCCTTTTTCTCATCCTAGCAAGATACAAATGAAAAATCAAGTGATATTTTCAATATAATGTAATATATTTTCATTTAATTGCTTTTATAGCAATGAAATTACATTTAGTGCTGAAAATCGTGATATAACCGCTTCCCAATCGCCTTTTAATGTTATCTTGCGGTAAAAAGTGCTAAAATATCTAAGAGGTAGCTTATGTATCGCATTGGTCAGTCCACAGATATTCATCAACTGGTTAAAGATCGGCCCTTAATTCTCGGTGGGGTAAACATTCCGTTTGAATTAGGCCTTTTAGGTCATTCTGATGCGGATGTCTTAACTCACGCGGTGATTGAAAGTATTATTGGAGCCTTAGGTAAAGGTGATATCGGTGGTTTATTCCCTGATACTGATCCCGTTTACCATAATATTTCCTCACTGGAATTATTAAGACAGACCGTTATTCTCATGCACCAAGCTGGTTATCAAATCGGGAATATTGATAGTTTAATTATTTTGGAGAAACCATTATTAGCTAAATATATCCCCCTGATGAAAGAAAACCTAGCAAATGTTTTGCATGTAGCTACTCAAAAGATTAATATCAAAGCGACACGGCCCGAGAAATTGGGTTTTATTGGCCGTCAAGAAGGAATTATGGCCCAAGCAGTAGTTTTATTAGAAAGGGTTTTAGATGAAAAAGATTAGAGTCCGTTATGCCCCTAGTCCCACTGGTCACTTGCATATCGGTAATGCCCGGACCGCCTTATTTAATTATTTATTTGCGAAGCACTATGATGGTGACTTTATTTTACGGATTGAAGACACCGATATTGAAAGAAACGTGGCTGGCGGGGAAGAATCACAGTTATATTATTTAAATTGGTTAGGTATTTATCCTGATGAATCACCGACTAACCCCAATCCTAAGTACGCACCTTATCGGCAGATGGAACGCTTAGAGCTTTATCAACAAACCGTCAAGCAATTATTAGAGTTAGGTCATGCCTACAAATGTTTTTGTACGGCGGAAGAATTAGCAGCTGATTATGAACGCCAACTAGCAGCTGGTTATAGTTCCACTCGCTATAGTGGTACTTGTCGGAATTTATCAGCTACGGAAGTTGCCAAAAAAGAAGCTGCTGGTTTACCTTATGTCATTCGCTTAAAAGTGCCCGAAAATAAAACCTACCAATTCAATGATTTGATTCGTGGTTTAGTTAAATTTGAATCACAAGATATCGGTGATTGGGTCCTGGTTAAAAGTAATGGGATTCCTACTTATAATTTTGCAGTGGTGGTTGATGATCATTATATGGATATTACCCATGTCTTCCGTGGTGAAGAACATTTAAGCAATACCCCAAGACAACTCATGATTTATGAAATGTTAAACTGGGAAGCACCGAGTTTTGCGCATATGACCTTAATTGTGAATGAGCAACATAAAAAACTCTCGAAACGAGATAATTCGATTATGCAATTTATGAGTCAATATAAAGAAAAAGGTTATTTACCGGAAGCGATGTTTAACTTTATGGCTTTATTAGGTTGGTCACCTGAAGGTGAAACAGAAATCTTCTCACCCGCTGAACTGATTAAAATTTTTGATGAAAAACGGTTATCAAAATCACCTTCGATGTTTGATAAAAATAAATTAACTTGGATTAATAATCGGTATATTAAAGACTTACCCCTTGAACAATTAATTACTATGACGTTACCATTTTTAAAAGATGCTTATCCAACGATTGACTTTGAGCCAAAGTGGGTAAGTAACTTGATTGGTCTTTACCATGATCAATTGTCTTATGGGGCTGAAATCGTGCCACTATCTGAGCTATTTTTTGCTGAGTTTAAGCTTGATGATGCAGCAAGTGAAATCGTGGAAGCCGAAACTACTAAGCAAGTTGCTAGTGAGTTTAAGCGCCAATTACTACACCTGAGTCAGTGGAGCCCTGATGGCTTACGTCAAGCGCTAAACGATACCAAAGCTCAAACTGGTATCAAAGGCCAACCACTGTTTATGGGCTTACGGGTAGTAATGACTGGCCAAATGCATGGACCAGACTTAATTAATACGCTTTATTTATTAGGTAAAACCAAAATACAAGCCCGCTTAGCCCAATATTAGAAAGGATTATAATGACAAATTTACCTTTACGCCAAGAACTACCCCAAGCTGAGACTTGGGACTTAACCACTATTTTCCCAACTGATCAAGCTTGGGAAACTGAACTTACTGCTTTAAAACAAGCTTATCCCGCTTTAAGTGCTTATCAAGGTCAGTTGTTAGCTAGCCCTGAATCACTGTTAGCCGCCTTTACTTTAGCGGAGGACTTACAACAACGTTTAGAAAATCTTTACGTTTATGCCCATCTAAATAACGATACTGATACGACTAATGCTCATTATCAAGGCTATTTAAGTCAAGTTGGGGCCTTAGTGGCGGAAATCAGTGCCGCTTTATCTTTTATGCCAACGGAATTAATGGCTGGTGATGAACAACTAGTGTGGGATTATTTAACTAAATTGCCCGAGTTAGCTATTTATGATCATTACTTAAAAGAATTGTTTGCGAAACGTCCCCATATTTTATCACTTGAAGTTGAAGCGGTCTTAGCTCAAGCCTCTGAAGTGCTGGGGATGTCAAGTGATATTTTTAGTGTCTTAAATAACGCTGATTTAAAATTTGGTTCAATTAAAGATGAACAAGGCCAAGTGGTTACTTTATCACATGGTCGTTATGGTGTCTTTTTGGAAAGCCAAAACCGCGAAGTGCGAGCTGCGGCTTATCAAACGCTCTATCAAGCTTACCAAGACCATATTAATACCTTCGCCACTACGTTACGGGGCCAAATTAAACAGCATAATCTAAATGCCCGTTTACGCCATTATCCTTCAGCTCGGGCTGCGGCTTTAGCCAATAATTTTATTCCCGAAACTGTTTATGATGCTTTAGTTGAGGCCATTAATGATGGTCTACCACTTTTACATCGTTATGTAGCGCTAAGGAAGAAAGCTTTAAAACTAGCCGAAATTAAGATGTATGATCTTTATGTACCGTTTGTTGAAGCGATTGATTTAAAATTTAGCTTTGAAGAAGCCAAAGAATTAGTGTTAGCAGCGTTAGCGGTTTTAGGTGATGAATATGTTGCCCTTTTAAAACGCGCCTTTGACGAACGTTGGATTGATATTCATGAAAACCAAGGTAAACGCAGTGGCGCTTATTCTTCCGGTGCTTATAATACTAACCCGTTTATTTTATTAAACTGGCATGATACGTTAGATAACGTCTTTACCTTAGCCCATGAACTTGGTCATAGTATTCATAGTTATTACACGCGTAATAACCAACCTTATGTTTATGGTGATTATTCAATTTTCTTAGCGGAAGTTGCTTCCACTACCAATGAAAACTTATTAACGGATTATCTATTAAAGAAATATTCCGACCCTAAAATTCAAGCTTACCTGATTAACCATTATTTAGATGGCTTTAAAGCAACGGTCTTCCGCCAAACTCAATTCGCTGAATTTGAACATTTGATTCACGAATTAGATGAGCAAGGTGTAGCTTTAACCCCCACTGTTTTAAGTGAAAAATACTTAGCGATTAATCAGAAATACTATGGTCCAGAATTAGTTTATGATGATGAGATTAAACTAGAATGGGCGCGAATTCCCCACTTTTACTATAACTACTATGTTTATCAGTACGCGACTGGCTTTAGTGCCGCTGCGACATTAAGTCATTTAATTTTAACCGATCAAGCCGCGGTAAATCATTATCTTGACTTCTTAAAAGCCGGTAGTTCTGATTATCCGATTGAAGTCTTAAAAAAGGCTGGTGTCGATATGAATACTAACGCTGCGACCAAAGCTGCTTTAGCCATTTTTGATCAGTATTTAACCAAATTAGAAAATATAAAATAAAGGAGAAACTTATGCTTGAAAAAAAACCGGTAGTCTTAGTTGTGATGGATGGCTTTGGTCTTAGCGATAATACTTTTGGCAATGCGGTAGCCAATGCCTATAAGCCCACTTATGATGCCCTTAGTTCGACTAGTGCTTATACTGAAATCAGTGCTCATGGAACGTATGTTGGTTTACCTAGTAATGAAGATATGGGTAACTCAGAAGTTGGTCATAACGCCTTAGGCTGTGGCCAAATCTATAGTCAAGGAGCGAAGTTAGTCAATGAGTCGATTGCCTCCAAGGATATTTATCAAACTGATGTCTGGAAAGATACCGTTGCTTATTGCCAAAACTCTACGCTCCACTTTCTCGGGTTATTATCTGATGGTAATGTTCACTCACACATTAAGCATTTATTCGATTTAATTAAAACCGCTAAACAAGCGGGCGTCAAGAAAGTGCGCGTTCACATTTTACTAGATGGTCGGGATGTGCCAGCTACTTCAGCTTTAGAATACGTCGATCAATTAGAAGCCTTATTAGCCGAATTAAACGATGACCACTTTGAAGGAAAAATCGCTAGTGGTGGCGGTCGGATGTATATTACGATGGACCGTTATGAAGCAGAATGGGAAATGGTGAAACGTGGTTGGCAAGCTCATGTTTTAGGCGAAGGTCGCCAATTCGCTAGTGCGAAAGAAGCCATTACCACTTATCGTCAAGAACTAGATTGTTCTGATCAATACTTACCAGAGTTTGTGATTGTAAAAGATAATCAGCCGGTTGGTACAATAGAAGATCATGATGCTGTTATCTTCTTTAACTTTAGAGGTGATCGCGCCTTAGAAATTACTCGGGCCTTTGAACAAGCTGATTTCGACAAATTTGATCGCAAACGAGTTCCTAATGTTCGTTATGTGGGGATGTTACAATATGATGGTGACTTACAAATCCCAAATCTTTACTTAGTTCAACCACCACGCATTAAAAACACCTTAACTGAAGCTTTAATTCAAGCGGGTTTAAAACAATATGCGATTAGTGAAACTCAGAAGTTTGGCCACGTGACTTATTTCTGGAATGGTAACCGCAGTGAAAAGTTTGATCAAGCTTTAGAAACTTGGGAAGAAGTTACTTCGGATTTAGTACCCTTTGATGAACGGCCTTGGATGAAATCAGCCGAAATTACCGACAAATTAATTCAAGCGATTAAATCGAAAAAGTTCGACTTTATGCGTTGTAATTTCCCCAATGGTGATATGGTCGGTCATACTGGTAATTATCAAGCCGCGATTATAAGTATTGAAGCCGTTGATTTAGCTTTAGCGCGCATAATTAAAGTAGCGAAAGAAATGGATGTTACTTTGATTATTACGGCTGATCATGGAAATGCGGATGAAATGTATGAAAAAAGAAAACATGAAACTGATCCGCTTAAGCCAAAAACTAGCCATAGTTTAAATCAAGTCCCTTTTATTATTTATAATAATGATGTTAAGTTTAAAACAGGTGATTTTGGTTTAGCTAATGTGGCTGCGACAGTCGCAGATCTATTACAAATTGCTCCGCATCCGAGTTGGTTGCCTAGCTTAATTGAAAAATAAATAAAAAAAGAACCGGTTAGTCCAGAGGATTAACCGGTTTTTCTTGATTTGATTCATTATTTTCTTCTTCATTAGTTAATAAAGTAACGGCAGCGACGGTCGTCTCATCTTTTAAGTTTATTAGCTTCACCCCTTGGGTGGAGCGACCATAAATCGCAACCTCTAATAACGAAATACGAATCACGACACCTTCAGTCGTAATAATTAATAAGTCTTCATCACCTTCTACCGCTCGTAATGCGATGAGTTTACCATTTCTGGCGGTCGTACTAATGGAGATGACGCCTTTCGTTCCGCGATTAGTTAAACGATATTCACTTAGTGGCGTCTTTTTACCATAACCATTTTCCGTAATGGATAAAATGTATTGGCCCGCTTGATCAGTGGCAACCCCGACTACTTCACTTCCATCAAGTTCAATCCCTTTCACGCCCCGGGCGGGACGGCCCATCGCCCGAACTGCACTTTCATGAAAGCGCACGGCTTTACCGTTGGATGCTCCAATGATAATTTCATTATTACCATCTGTTTGGCGAACTGACATTAGTTCATCGCCTTCATTTAAGGCAATCGCGATTTTACCAGTTTGCCGGATTGAATCAAATTCTTCAATCGGGACTCTTTTGACCACACCGTATTTTGTGACAAAGAATAAGAACTTAGTGGCCGCTTCGTTTTGGGAAAGCATGGCTTGAACATGCTCGTTAGTTTCTAGTTTTAATAAATTAACAACCGGAATCCCTTTCGCAGTGCGAGAAGCTAATGGTACTTGGTAGCCCTTAATCCGATAAACTTTACCGAAGTTAGTGAAAAGCAATAAATAGTCATGTGTTGACATTTTTAATAAAATCTCAACAATATCATCTTCATGAACACTCATCCCGATAACCCCGCGACCACCACGATTTTGTAGGCGATAGGTATCGGTGGTCAAACGTTTAATATAGCCGTTTTCTGTCATGGTAATGAAAATGTCTTCGACTGGAATTAAATCTTCATCTTCGACGTCTAATTCACCCTCAATGATGGCGGTGCGACGTTTATCACCATATTTAGCTTTAATCTCATTTAAGTCGGTGGTGATTAGCGCTAAGACTCGCTCTGGTCGTGCTAAGATATCTTGATAATCTTTAATCAATGCGAGTAGTTCATTATATTCAGCTTCAATTCGGTGTTGTTGTAAGCCAGTCAAGCGTCTAAATTGCATATCCAAAATCGCTTTCGCTTGAATCTCAGATAAATTATATTCCTCCATTAAGCGTTGGTGAGCAATGCGATCATCTTCTGAATTACGAATGAGACTTAGAATAGCATCGATATGATCTAAAGCAATCTTTAATCCAGCTAAGATATGGGCTCGTTCTTCAGCTTTAACTAAGTCATACTTAGTAAAACGTCTTACGACTGTAATTTGGTGTTCAATATAATATTCAATTTGTTGTTTTAAGTTAAGTAGTTTCGGTGCATTATCAACTAACGCTAAGTTGTTTACCCCGAAAGTTACTTGTAAGGGGGTCATCCGATATAACTGATTTAAAATCACGCCACTTTGGACATCACGCCGTAATTCAATCACGATTTTGATGCCTTCACGGTTTGACTCATCACGTAAATCAGTAATACCCTCAATATCTTTCTCCCGAACTAAGTTGGCGATTCTTTCAATTAAGGTCGCTTTATTTACCTGATATGGTAATTCAGTAATGATGATGGCTTCTTTTCCACCACCAAGTTCCGTGATTTCTGCCTTAGCCCGACAAACAATTGAACCACGACCAGTTTCAAAGGCTTGTTTAATGGCCGAGCGGCCAATGATTAAACCACCGGTCGGAAAATCCGGGCCATAAATATAGCCTTCTAACAGCTCCCGAATACTAATATCGGGGTTATCAATTGTAGCGATAATCGCCTCAATTACTTCGACTAAGTTATGAGGGGCCATATTCGTGGCCATCCCAACGGCGATGCCGGTCGCCCCGTTTACTAACAAATTAGGAAAACGAGCTGGTAAGACGACTGGTTCTTGTTCTTCACCATCGTAATTTGGGACAAAGTCAACGGTATCTTTATTGATATCGCGGACTAATTCCATACTGATTTTTGACATTTTGGCTTCGGTATACCGCATCGCAGCGGGACCATCACCGTCAATTGAACCAAAATTACCATGACCATCGACTAATAAGTAACGTTGAGAGAACTCTTGAGCCATCCGTACCATGGCATCATAAACCGCCGTATCACCATGGGGGTGATACTTACCAATCACATCCCCAACAATCCGGGCGGACTTTTTATAGGGCCGATCAGCGTACATGCCTAAATCATTCATCGCATAAATAATTCGGCGGTGAACGGGTTTTAAACCATCTTTAACATCAGGCAAAGCCCGTGAAACGATGACTGACATCGCATAATCTAAAAACGAGGTCTTCATTTCCTGGGAAATATCTAAGTGTTCAATATTGCCGTGATTAAAATTATCTTGTTCCGGTACCATCAGCGCCTCCTAAATATCTAAGTTCTTAACAAACTGCGCGTTTGAAATGATGTAGTTACGTCTTGGTTCGACATCATCACCCATTAGCATATCAAACACTTGATCAGCTTCAATTGCATCATCAACGGTAACTTTTATTAACGTCCGGTTTTCGGGGTTCATGGTTGTTTCCCAAAGTTGGTCTGCATTCATTTCCCCTAAACCTTTATAGCGTTGAATATTGGTTCGTTCCCCTAATTCTTGCTTAATGTTGTCCATTTCAGCATCACTATAAGCGTAGCGCACATCTTTTCCTTTGGTTACTTTAAACAGCGGGGGCTGAGCGATATAAACGTATCCTTCATCAATCACCGGTTTTAAATAGCGGTATAAAAAGGTAAGTAATAATGTTCGAATATGGGCTCCATCCACATCCGCATCGGTCATGATGATAATCTTATGGTAACGAAGCTTACTAGTATCAAGTTCATCACCGACCCCACAACCAAAAGCAGTAATCATTGAACGAATTTCATTATTGTCAAAAATACGAGCTAAGCGTGCTTTTTCCACGTTTAAGATCTTCCCGCGTAACGGTAAGATGGCTTGATATTTACTATCACGCCCTTGTTTCGCACTACCACCAGCGGAGTCACCTTCCACGATATAGATTTCACTAATACTAGGATCTTTACTAGAACAATCGGTTAATTTACCGGGTAAGGATGAAATTTCTAAGGCGCCTTTGCGTCTGGTTATTTCTCGCGCCTTTTTAGCTGCGATGCGGGCTTTCGCTGCAATCCCGACTTTTTCCATAATGATTTTAGCTTCTTGGGGATTTTCTAATAAGAACCGGTCTAACTGATTACCAAAAATATTTGAGGTGATTCTTCTGATTTCCGAGTTACCTAACTTAGTTTTAGTTTGGCCTTCATATTGTGGGTCAGGGTGGCGAACTGAAATGATCGCGGTCATTCCTTCGCGAATATCATCACCGGTATAAGCTTCTTCTTCTTTTTTTAGATAATTATTATCCCGCGCGTAGTTATTGATAATTCGCGTTAACGCTAACCGGAACCCTTCTTCATGCGTTCCACCTTCATGCGTGTTGATATTATTACAAAATGAATAGATGTTAGGTTGATATGCATCGGTATATTGAAAAGCCACTTCCACAATAACATTATCTTCTAATCCTTCAATATAGACGACATCTTTTTGTAAGGCTGTTTTCTTGCGGTTTAAATAGGAAACATATTCTTTAATTCCGCCTTCATAATAAAACTGGTCTTCATTTATTTCATCAGTTCTTTCGTCCCGGAGAATGATTTTGATCCCACGGTTTAAAAAGGCCATTTGGCGTAAACGTTCTTTTAAGGTTTCATAGTTAAACGTTGTGGTTTCCGTAAAAATGGTGGGATCAGGTTGAAAACGAATCAAGCTACCTTGTTTGTTTTCGCAATTACCAATTACTTTTAACGGTGCGGTAATCTTACCACCATCCACGAATTTAACATAGTTAATTTCATTGTTGGTGTAAACATAAACTTCCAAAAATTTAGATAAGGCATTTACGACTGAAGCTCCAACCCCGTGTAAGCCACCTGAGACTTTATACGCTCCACCACCAAACTTACCACCGGCATGAAGGACCGTAAAAATTGTTTCGACGGCTGATAGGTGTGTTTTAGCATGGATATCAACTGGCATACCGCGGCCATTATCTTCGACACTAATAATATCTTCTGGTTCTAATTTGACGATGATTTCGCTTGCAAAACCCGCCAATGATTCATCAATGGCGTTATCGACGATTTCCCAAACTAAATGATGCAAGCCTTTTTCTGAAGTCGTCGCGATATACATCCCGGGACGTTTTCGGACTGCTTCTAAGCCTTCTAAAACTTGAATATCTTTTGCTTGATATGAATGATTTACTTTCTCGTTGATCATTCAATTACCTCCTTCACTGCGTTATCTTTAATCTGATAGAGATTGATTGGAATTTTCGTTTCCACTGGTTTAAAGTGGGTAGTCGTAATTAAGGTTTGAACTGATGCTGGAAGACTACTTAATAAATTAGCTTGACTCTTTTGGTCTAACTCAGAAAAAACATCGTCTAATAAGAGAATCGGATATGTTTGACTTTTAACGTAACCAAATTCTAATAAAGCTAGTTTTAGTGCTAAAATAATCAATCTAATTTGGCCTTGCGAAGCACAGTTGATTGCTGGTTGCCCATTAAAATTTATTAACAATTCATCCTTTTGAATCCCCAGTTGTGTTTGGCGGAGTTGGCGATCTTTGCTTAAATAAGCTGAATATTCCGCTAAGAGTTCCCTTTTACTTTTCAAAAATCTCGTTTGGTAAATAATTTCAACTACCTGCTGGTTATTAGTAAAGCTTTGATAAATCGTTAATAACTTTTCTCTTAGAAACTGGACTAATTCTTGGCGCTTTTGAGCAATCTTAAGGGCATAGTCAACTAGTTGTTCAGTTAAGGCAGCTAAATATAGCTCTTTTAAGTCCGGCCTTTTTAAATAATCATTCCGTTCTTTTAAAAGCTGATAATACGCTTTTAAATCATTTAAATAAACAATTGATAACTTACCAATTTCCAAATCTAATAAACGCCGCCGATTTCGCGGTGGTCCATAGACTAACTGCAAGTCTTGAGGAGTAAACATCACTACATTCAGTAGCCCCATAAACTCACTAGTTTTATGGATGAGATTTTGGCCCACAAAAAAAGTTTTTCCTTGGGGATGAATAAGTGAGCTTAATAGATTATCATGGGGATTTAAAACAGCTAGCTGAATCTTGGCTACCTCAGCTTGATCATTTATCAATGCTTTATCCAGTACTTGACGGAAAGAGCGCGTACTAGCTAGAAAAAACAGGGCTTCTAACAAATTGGTTTTTCCTTGACCATTATTGCCTATAAATACACTGATACCGGGGTTTAAAGTTAACTTAAGGTGTTGATAGTTTCTAAAATTTTGGAGTTGAATACTTTTAATCTGCATGGGTAATAACATATTGCTTTTCAGCAATCGTTATAGTGTCATTAACAAATAGTTTTCTTCCTCGGCGAGTTTCTTTTTGACCATTAACTAAGATCTGCTTAGACTCGAGTAAATCCTTGACCGCTCCGCCTGAATGAGCCAGTCCTAATAGTTTTAATAGTTGGCCGAGTGTAATGTATTCTCCGGTAATTTTAATCATTTTAACCCACTGTTTTCCTTTATTTACCCAGATAAATTATACCATATTTCTCCATGTTTTTCTAGTTTGGTGAAGGAAAGGAAAACAACTAAATAAGCCTCTAAAGTAATAAAAAAGACTCCTAATCAGCTGATGAGAAGAGTCTTTTATCAGTTACTAATTGATTAAGCGGAAGCTTAATGGGTTCTAATTGGTAAGACTAATTGGGTCACATCTGGGTTATTAATATTTTTAATAATAATAGGTTTCATATCGCCAGTAAACTTGATTTCGGCTTCTAAACAGTTTAAAGCTCGAATCGCATCAAAGACATATTTTCCACTAAAGGAGATTTCAAATGGTTCTCCTTGATAAGTGAAGTTTTCAATCTTTTCAGTTGATGAACCAATTTCTTGAACACTACTAGAAATAACTAACGCATCTGAACTTAGGTTCATTTTAACTACCGCGACTCCTTCACTTTTAATTAAAGAAGCCCGATCTAATGCGTTTAGTAAATCGCGTGTTTCAATTGTTAAGGTACTAATAAATTCATCAGGGATAAGTTTTTTAGTATCAGGGAATAAACCATCAATTAAGCGGGTTTGGATAATTACACTATTAACAATAAACTGTACTTTATTACTAGAAATCGCCATTTTTACCACTTCTTCTTCACTGATGATTTTAGCAATTTCGCTTAAACTCCGGGCGGGAATGGTAATATCAAAATCATGGGCGACTTCGAGTGGAATAACTTTTTTTGCTAAGCGATAACTATCAGTCGCGACCACCACTAATTCATGATCAGTCTTTTTAAAGTTAACCCCAGTTAAAACTGGACGACTTTCTTTATCACTAGCTGCGAAGCAAGTTTGGTTAACGATTTCTTTAAACAAATCAGCTTCAAAATTAATGGAATCAACTCCGACGGTAAAGTCGATATTAGGATATTCATAAGATTTAATCCCATTAATTTTATATTCACTAGCAAAGCCACTAAAGCGAGTTAAGGAGCCATCAATGATTTCTACTTGAATCATATCTGAATCAATCTTTCTGACAATTTCTAATAAGTAACGGGCATCAATTACGATCGAGCCTTCCGTAAAGACTTCAAAATTATTTTCATCTTGATTCGTGATAACCTTTTTAATTGAAATGTTAGAATCACTAGCCGTTAAAGAAATTTGATTTTTATAGACATCTAATTTAATCCCGGATAAAGCTGGAATCGGTGAATGTAAAGAGATGGCCTTATTAACAATGGAAAGCGAGGAATAAAAGACGGATTTTGATATTTTAAAGTTCATTTTTATGCTCCTTTTTTTATATTTATTTAATAACTTTATAATTAAGCCGGTGGATATGTGGATAAATCCAAATAAGGCCTATTTATAAGGTTATTTTACCACTTTTAGCCGTGAAACAAAAGTGTAAAACTTATTTTGGAAAAGAATTCTCAATTTCAGTAATCGCAATTTGGTAATTCAAATCAGTCCGTAATAACTTCTCAATTTTATCAGTGGCGTTTAAGACCGTAGAGTGATCACGGTTCCCAAATTCTTTCCCAATGGCGAAAAACGATAAGTCTAAATGTTTTCGACAAAGATACATGGCAATATGGCGGGCGATCACTAAATTTTTACTGCGGTTTGGTGATGCTAATTGGGCTACTTTAAAGCCATAGAAATCAGCTACTCGTTTTTTGATTAAACCAATGGTTATTTCTTTATTGGGTAAGGTATGGTTTTTAAAGGCTTCTAACGCAATATTGATATCAATTTTTTCAATATTGAAGGTAATCGCATAAAAGATTAACCGATTGACTGCCCCTTCCAAACTTCTAATATCACTAGAGAAATTAGTAGCTAAATATTCTAAAACCGAGTTATCTAAGATTTCTAAATCAACTGCTTGTAATTCAATCTTTTTCTTTAAAATCGCAATCGCCGTTTCAAATTCCGGTGAAGTGATCCCCACTGATAAACCAGAATTAAAGCGACTGACTAAACGACTTTCTAAGCCTTTAATCTCAGCGGGTAAACGATCACAGGTAATAACGACTTGTTTATTACTATTGACAAGATTATTAAAGATTTGAAAGAAAACTTCATGAGTTTTTTCTTTCCCAGCAATAAATTGAATATCATCAACTAAAAAGACATCTAAGCTATTAAGATTATCTTTAAATTCATCAATTGTTCGATTATTAAGAGCTTCAACCATCTTTTCAATAAAGTCTAAACTACTTAAATAAAGAATCCGTAAATGGTCGTGTTTAATTTTAATTTCATTACCGATAGCATGCAGTAGGTGGGTTTTTCCTAAACCAGAATTACCGAAAATAAAAACGGGATTAAAGTATTTTCCGGGTTGATTAGCACAAGTTAAAGCAGCGGTATAAGTTTCCTTATTGGAGGGCCCCACCACAAAGCTATCAAAAGTAAATTGTTTTAACAGATTATCTTCAATCGTGGCGAGCGGTAAACTAGTATTATCTAGTCGGGTTAGCGGTTCTAGTTCTTTGGCATAATAAATATTACAAAGGACATTTTTATCAATGACTTGAGCTAAACTTTCTTCGATTAAGTCTTTATCTTGTTGGAGAATAATTTTTTGGAAGTTATTTGAGACAGTTATGACAGCGGCCTGATCATTTAACTCATAAAGGGTAGAATCTAAGTAATAAACGGAAAAAATCGATAAAGCACTATTACCAAGTTTTTGTTTCAATTTGTCTTTAATAATAGTTAAAGTATCTTCCCAAATATTTTTTAATTGATGATCGACGCTAAGCATATTTTCTTCCCCTGAGTAGTTTCATTTTAGCTTATTTTTGGTTTAATTGCTATGTAATTTTTAAGCTAAAAAAGTTATCCACCGTTTATTCTAGCGGATATTTATTGATTTAAGTCACTAATTTAAAGTTACACACAATATTAACAAAAGTTATCCACATTTTATACACACTTAGTTACTCACGGTGGAAAACTAGGATAACTAGTTATTTAAAGAGGGTTTGTTGCTGAGTTAAATCTTTAAAAAATCACTTTTTATCAACTATCAAGCACTTTTCCCCACTATTAACAACGGTGGATAAAGCTAACTTTTTATTGGGGATAAATACTTAGGTTATTGGTTTAAACTTCAGTTTAGGATAAATTGACATTTATCTTGAGATTAGCTATAATCAATAAGCAATTGCTCAAGTAGACGTACTGGAGGTGTAAGCTATGAAAAGAACTTATCAGCCGAGCAAAAGAAAACACCAAAAAGTCCATGGATTCAGAGCTAGAATGAAAACTGTTGGCGGACGTCGCGTGTTAGCTCGCCGTCGGGCCAAAGGGCGTATTGAACTGTCGGCCTAATCAGTCACCTGGTGGTGACTTTTTTTAACATGAAAAAAGCTTTACGGATTAGAAAAAATCAAGAGTTTCAATCGATCATTGCCGAAAAAAAGTTTATCGCAAATGATTGTTTTGTGATTTATTATCAGCCTAAAAAGGTTGACCAGTCGCGGAAGGGAATTTCCGTGGGGAAGAAAATGGGACCAGCAGTCGTTAGAAATAAAATTAAACGGCAGGTACGGGCGATGTTACGGAATAAAGATTTTCAAAATATAGCGTTTGACTGTATAATAATAGTACGGCTGAAATTTCTCAGTCAATCATATGCGCAAAATGAAACATGCTTAAGGCAGCTGTTTCATAAAATTAAAGTTAAAGAAGGAGAATACCATGTTCAAAAGCAAGCAACATAAAATCGTTATTTCTAGCCTTATCTTACTTTTGGTACTAAGTGGTTGTGCAAAAGAAATTACGATTACCCCTGATAAAATAATTACCTTAGATACTCATTTTTGGTCTTTTTTCCAAAAGGAGTGGTTTAATGGTATTTTTGTTTATCCCTTTGCTCAAATTATTAATTATTTAGCCCCTTTTATTGGTGTAGTTTTATCAATAGGCTTCGCGACCGTGTTAGTTAACTTACTAACCTTTCCTTTAACGATTAAGTCCACGGCTTCTAGTCAAAAAATGCAAGCCATTCAACCAGAAATGGATAAAATCAAAAAGAAATACGAAGGTTTGAAAGATCAAAACTCATTAATGCGTCAACAACAAGAAATCAGTATGCTGTATAAGAAAAATGATATTAGTATTGGTAGTACCTTTTTAGGCATCTTTATTACTTTCCCAATCATGATTGCTTTTTTAAGCGTGATGCGTCGGACGGCTGCGGTAATTGATGGTACGTTTGTGGGATTACCTTTAAAAGTTACGATCGGTGAAGGTTTTGCTTTCGGGCGAGGCAATTGGTTATATTTAGTAGTCTTTATTTTAATGGGTTTATCCCAATTTGTGTCGATGATGTTACCGGCTTACTTAGCGAAACGGCAACTTAAAAAAGAACGGAAAATTAAAGCTTACGCGCAACCAGCTAAGCAACAAGATAGCCAACAAACTATGATGTATACGATGTTAGCTTTAATCTTAGTCATGTCATATTCTTGGCCGACCGCGATGTCAGTTTACTGGTTTTTCTCATCGATGATGAATATCTTTAAAACGTTATACACTACCTTTTTCTATAAAGGTAAAGGAGCCATTTAGTAGTGCAAGAGTATGAAGGAAAAAATATCGAGGAAATCCTAGCCCAAGTCGCTGAAGCCCAAAACGTGAACGTGGCTGATTTGGGTTATGAAATTATCGAAGAAAAAGAAGGTATTTTTGGTTTAGGGAAACGGGTCGTAGCTAGCGTTTATAGTTATAAAGATGTGGCCTTGTTTATCCAAGAATACTTAGATAATTTCTTTTCCAATTTAGGTTTACCCGCTAATGTGGCAGTTGAGTTTGATGGTAAGGTTTATGCGGTTAATTTAAACGCTGAAAACAATGCGGTGATTATTGGTCGTGGTGGTCAAACCTTACAATCACTTACTACAGTATTACGCGCTGTTGTAAACGCTAAATTTAAAAAACGCTTAATTGTGTCAGTCGATATTAATAACTATAAAGCTGATCGTTATGAAAAACTCAAGTCACTAGCTTATCGGGTCGCTAAAAGCGTCCAGAATTCAAAAGTTAGTGTCAAACTTGATCCCATGCCCAGTGATGAGCGGCGGATCATTCACAACTATTTAACCAAGATGGAACATATCCAAACTATTAGTGAAGGTGAAGGCCAAAGTCGCCGGTTAGTCATAAGTTATAAGAAATAGCTGATTGAGATCAGCTTTTTTGTATCTAAATTGAGATGTAAAAGAAAATATGGTATCTTATTTTAAGTTGCTTATTTTCTTTTTTAAACTGCTAGGAAGGAAAATTATGTATAAAGAAATATTGAGTGATGTTAAAAAAGTCAAAAGAGAATCTATTTTAGCCCCAACCTTTGTGGCACTTGAAGTTATCGCAAATTCGTCGATTCCCTTTGTGATGGCTTATTTAATTGATGAGGGAATCCGCGCTAACAATTTTGATTTAACTTGGCAAATTGGCTTGTTATTATTAGTTGCTAGTGCGGGGGCTTTATTTTTTGGTTATTCCGCCGGTAAAAACGCTGCGAAAGCTGCGACGGGTTTTGCGGCTCATTTGCGTAGTCATATGTTTTTAAAGATTCAGACCTTTTCATTTCGGAATATTGATTATTTTTCAACTTCAAGTTTAGTCACCCGGATGACAACTGATGTTAACTTTGTCCAAAATGCTTATCAAATGATGGTACGAGTGGCTTTTCGGGCGCCGTTAATGTTATTAATGTCGTTTTTTATGATCTTACAAATTAATTTAGAATTAGGGTTAGTCTTTTTAGCCACTTTACCTTTTTTAGGTGGAGGACTATTTTTAATTATTAAGTTTGCTCATCCAATTTTTGTTCGATCATTTAAAGAATATGATGTACTAAATGAAACAGTCCAAGAAAACCTTCATGGTATCCGGACCGTAAAATCCTATGTACGCGAAGACTATGAAACTAAGAAGTTCACCGAACGTTCAACGTTACTGTATAAATTATTCCGCAAAGCGGAACGCTTAGTAGCACTGAATAATCCGTTAATGAATTTATCCTTATTAATCACTCGGATTTTAATCTTTTATAAAGCGGCTCAATTAATTGCTTATGAGACAATGACAACTGGTCAGTTAGCTAGTATTATGACTTATTCGATGCAAATTTTAATGAGTCTAATGATGCTTTCAATGATTTTTGTTATGATTATTATTTCCAAAGCTTCACTTGATCGGATTGGCGAAGTATTAGTCACTCAAGCTGATTTAACCAGCCCCGCCAACGCCTTAACTGAAATTAATTCTGGTTCAGTTGTGTTTGAAAATGTCAGTTTTAGTTATCAAGCCGAACAAAAAAGACAAGTCTTAAGTCACGTCAATTTGACTTTTAAGGCGGGCGAGACCATTGGGATAATCGGTGGAACGGGTTCCTCTAAAACGAGTCTAGTTCAATTAATCCCGCGACTTTATGATGTAAGTCAAGGGGCGGTGTTTGTGGATGGTCATGATGTAAGAAAATATGACTTAACGACTTTGCGGGATAGTGTCGCGATGGTCTTACAAAATAACACCCTATTTTCCGGTACAATCAAAGAAAATCTCCGCTGGGGTAATCCTCAGGCCACTGATGAACAGTTGATTGAAGTATGTAAAACCGCGCAAGCTCATGATTTTATTATGAGTTTTGAAGAGGGTTATGATACCCACATTGAACAAGGCGGTAGTAACGTTTCTGGTGGCCAAAAACAACGGTTAACGATTGCTCGGGCGTTACTTAAAAAGCCCAAGATTATTATCTTTGATGATTCAACTAGTGCAGTTGATACAAAAACCGATGCTTTATTACAAGCTAGTTTAAAGACGGCCCATCAAGCCACGACTAAAATTATTATTGCCCAACGGTTAAGTTCAATTATGGAAGCTGATAAGATCGTAGTCTTAGATGATGGTCAAGTCTTCGCGGTTGGAACCCATGATGAATTATTAAAGAGTTGTTCAATTTATCAAGAAATTTATGCCTCACAACAGGAGGGTGAATAAGATGCAAAGAATGCGATCCTCAAAAACGATGACGTTATCAGATGATGTTAATAAATCTAGTACTTTAAAGCGCTTATTGCAATTAGCCGCGAAAGGTAATGGTCTAAGATATTTTATCGTGATTAGTGCGATGTTAATCGCTGCCTATATTAATGTTTTATTCGCGACTTATTTACGGATTTTTATTGATGATTATTTAGAACCATTATTAATTAGTGATGTATTAGATTTTGGTCCGATTACGGCTTTTTTAATCAAGGTCTTTGTGGTAAGTCTTGTTGGTGTGTTGGCAGGATTAATTTCTAGTCAAATTACCGTGGAGATTGCTCAGGGGGTCATTCGTGGTGTCCGAGAAAAGATGTTTGCGCATATGCAAAAATTACCTTTGAAGTTCTTTGATACCAATGCCTTTGGGGACGTGATGAGTTATTACACTAATGATACTGATACGTTAAACCAAATGCTTTCACAAAGTATTCCCCAATTTTTCTCATCCGGAGTCACTATTTTCTTTGTCGTGATTGCGATGTGGCAAACTAGTATTATTTTAACCTTAGTCGTCTTTTTCTTAGTAATTTTTATGATTCAAATTACGAAGCATTTAGGTGGTAAGAGTCGTTACTTCTTTAAAGCGCGCCAAGAAGCCGTCGGGAAACTAAACGGTTATGTGGAAGAAATGGTAACTGGTCAAAAAGTTATTAAAGTCTTTAACCATGAACAAGCCGCGATTGAAGAATTTGAAAAATTAAATAATGATGTCCGTAGTAATGCGGAAAGTGCGAGTAAATTTGCGAATATCTTTTTCCCAATTATGATGAACTTTGGGAACTTACAATATATTATCTTAGCGATGGTGGGTGGTTGGTTAGTCTTAAAAGGCCATCAGTCCTTAACCACTGGAGCGATTATTGCTTTTTTAACGTTATCAAAAAGCTTTAGTAATCCGGTCACCCAAGTCTCCCAACAAATTAATTCTATTACGATGGCGTTAGCTGGAGCAGATCGGATCTTTAAACTAATGGATGAACCAATCGAAATTGATGAAGGCGTCTATGAATTAGTCGATTTGAAGTTAAATACCCCAGAATTAGTAATTGCCCAAGAAAAAACTGGCCGTTGGGCTTGGCGGAATACAGTTGACGCTTCAGCTCCATTAATTGAGTTTCAAGGTGAAGTTTATTTAACCGAAGTTAACTTTAGTTATGTAGCGGATAAGCCGGTCTTAAATGAAGTCTCGGTCTATGCTCGTAAAGGAGAAAAGGTCGCGTTAGTTGGTGCGACCGGTGCTGGTAAAACAACGATTACCAATTTAATTAACCGTTTTTATGATATTAATGATGGTTCAATTACGATTGATGGCATTGGAGTTAAAGAGATTAAAAAAGCGGCGTTACGCAAAGCTTTAGGGATGGTCTTACAAGATACTAGCCTATTTACTGGTACTGTGATGGAAAATATCCGTTATGGTGATTTA
>CAZAZP010000013.1:22680-29123 GCA_964489695.1 uncultured Erysipelotrichaceae bacterium
GACTTATATATGGGTAAATTTGAACTAGAATAAACCAAGGTAAAACTTGGTTTTTTTCTAAACTACTTAAAATTTGATAAGATAAAGACAAGGAGGAGTAACATGAAACAATCTTTTAACTTAGCTAACGGGGTCAGTGTTCCCGCAATTGGTTTTGGGACTTGGCAGGTTGAACCAGGTGAAGTGACTAAACAGGCGGTGCTACAAGGCCTAAAGCAGGGTTATCGCCACGTTGATACCGCTACCGCTTATCATAATGAAGCGAGTGTTGGAGAAGCGATTAAAGCTAGTGGTTTAAAACGTGAAGAAATATTTATTACTACCAAATTATCTAATCAAGTGGGGACGTATACGGAAGCCATCGCAGCGATTGAAAATAGTTTAGCCTTACTTCAAGTCGATTATTTAGACTTATACTTAATCCATTGTCCTAACCCGCTCGCCTTTCGGGCTGACTGGGCTACCCGCAACGCTGAATGTTATCGGGCGCTGGAAGAGATGTATGAAGCTGGTAAAATTAGAGCGATTGGCGTAAGTAACTTTTTAATTCACCATTTTGAAGCACTAGCTAAAACGTGGCGCATTAAACCGCAAGTCAATCAGATCTTTATCACCCCCGGCACCGTAAAACATGATGTAATTGAATACTGTCAAAATAACGGGATTGTACTTGAAGCATATAGTACGTTAGGTCGAGGCCATATTGTTAATAATCCTATCATGCTTGAGCTCGGTCAGAAATACCAAAAAACACCAGCCCAATTAACGATTAGGTGGTGTTTACAACAAGGTTATATTACATTAGTTAAAACTATTACTGAAGCACGGATGATTGAAAATCTGTTAATTGATGATTTTGAAATAAGTCCTACTGATATGGAAATTATCTCCACCTTACCCGGGGCGAAGCCCTTTAGTGATCCTGATCAGTGGAATTTCTAAAAAAAGACGACCTAATTAAGTCGTCTTTTTACTTTAGCGGAGATAAGCTCCTAACATCCAAAGGGTTTTTTCATATTTAGCTAAATAACCAGTAAACATATCAGCCGTAACCACGTCGGTAGCTTCTTCGGCTAAGGAAACAATGCCTTTAGTTTCAGCTGCCAAATATTTCAAATCAGCGATTAAAGTTTCAACTGCATCTTTTGAATCAATATCGTGATCAGCCAGCTCTTTAATTTTTGTTAAAGCTAAAGCACCTTTTAAGCTACCAACGGGCTTTAAGTTTAAAGCTAACATTCTTTCCGCTACTTCATCGATAATTTCAGTGGTTTCATCATAGAGTTCTTCAAATCTTACGTGTAACGTAAAAAATGATTTTCCAACTACATACCAGTGTAAGTTATGTAGCTTTGTGTACATGACAGTTTGATCAGCTAAATAAGCATTTAATTTTTCAGATAGTGACATATTTTCTTCTCCTTTTACTCTTTTATTATACGCTTAATCAACCCCAGATTCAAGATGGATGCTTAATCTGTTCGCCTTTTAAGGAATTATTGTTATAATGAATTAGTGGATGATTGGCCGAGTGGCTGAAGGCACCGTCTTGGAAAGGCGGCGTAGTGCAAGCTACCGTGAGTTCGAATCTCACATCATCCGCCAACTAGCATTATTGAAGTCCGTTTGGACTTTTTTTATAGGAGGCAGGGAGAGCTTGGGCTAAGCGCATAATTGTTTCTGCCATAAAGCGGGAAGATTTATTTAAGTCTTCATTTAGCCATTTTTGAATTAAACCAACGGCCCCAGCTAAAGAAAAGGTGTTAATATATTCCGCTTCTTCGGGACTAATTTTCGCTAAACTGGTTAAATCGAGAATGTTTTTTTCATAAGCTAAGGCTAGTACTTGTTTTTGAAAGTTAATATCACCTTGTTCACCTAGTAATATTTTGCAAATCCGGGCATTTTCCTTAATATAATCAAAAATTCTTTCCACATTCGCAACCGGAATCTGAGCTAATTCAGTGTGGGATTCTAGCTCAAGATAGTTGGTGACGTTTTCAATTAGTTCAGCTTGAATTTGTTTCATTAAATCGTATTGGTCTTGGTAATGAGCATAAAAGGTGGCCCGATTTAAATCAGCTAATTCGCAGATTTCGGTGATGGTAATCTTGGAAATATCTTTATTCATTAAGAGTTCAATAAAACTATCTTTGATGACCATTTTCGTATATTGGACACGACGATCAGTTTTTTTATTTGTCATAAAATTCCCCTTACTTGTTAGTTAGTAAACAGTAAAACTCAGCTTGTTGAGTAAGTACCAGATGTAATTAATCTGCTTGTTGCTATCCCTACTTAATGTAAGTATAGTATAGTTATGTAAAATAAACAACATAGTGTTGTTAAGCATAAGGAGTTACACTTGAAGTTTTTGACTAAATCAATAGTTAAATATCAAAACAGCCTATTAGTAGGCTTTTTAACCTTAGCCCTAATTGGCTTAGTGCTATTCACCCAGTTAAAGATCAACTACAACATGGTGGATTACTTACCTAAAGATGCTCAATCGACCATCGCCATTAACTTGATGGAAAGTGAATTTAAGCAAAAAAACCCGAACGCGCGGATTTTGTTAGCTAATCGGAGTATTCATGAAGTTTTAGTCTTTAAAAAACAAATTACTAATATTCCCGGGATTGAAAATGTTTTATGGTTAGATGATGTAGTGGGCGAAAGTGAGCTTTTAACAACACCACTGGCCTTCTTTGATCCTCAAATCATTCATCCGTTTTATCAAGACGGTTCAGCACTTTTAAACGTTGCGATTCAAGCTGGTCTAGAAGTAAGCACGCAAAAGGCCTTACGGACTTTTATGGCCCCAGGTGATGCTTTAGCTGGTGAGGCGATTAACGCGGCGATTACCCAAGAAATGGCCGTCTCAGAAGTATTAAATGCCCTGTTATTAGTCTTACCAATTATTATTGTGATCTTAATTATTGCTTCGGTGTCTTGGATTGAACCATTACTTTATCTAATTACGATTGCAGTAGCGATTTTAATTAACCTGGGGACATCCTACTTCTGGGGTGAGATTTCTTATATTACCCAAACGGTCGCCCCAATTTTACAATTAGCCGTTTCCTTAGATTATGCGATTTTCTTAATGCATGCTTATAACGACTTAAAACAAACAAAGAGTAATGAAGTCGCGATGCAATTAGCGGTTAAACAAGCGATCCCAACGGTCGCCGCCAGTGCAGCAACGACAATAATTGGTTTTATAGCACTGTTATTTATGCGCTTTGAAATTGGTTTAGACTTAGGCTTGCATTTAGCTAAAGGGGTCATGTTTAGTTTTCTGGCGGTAATTTTATTTTTGCCAGCGTTGATTTTAAAGAGTCAAAAGTGGTTAGATAAAACCCAACATAAAAGCTTCATGCCTAATTTGACCGGATTAAAAGCTTTACTCTTAAAGCTAAAAGGAGTGGTTTTAGTTTTAGCTTTAGTCACTATTATCCCCGCTTTTTTAGGCCAAGCTCGGACAGATTTTATGTATGGCATGGGCGAGATTGCTAATGGTGGACCAGCTGGTCAAGAGTTAGCGTTAATTGAAGCCAAGTTTGGGAAAGATAATCCTTTAGTTTTATTAGTCAAGACTGCTAGTCCAGGAATCGAATTAACCTTGGCTCATGAGCTCCAACAAATTCCTTATATTGATAGTGTGGTTGCTTATACGACCGCAGTTGGGGCGGAAATACCACCAGCTTATGTCCCAGTGGAAGTGAACCAACAATTTTATGGGGAAAACTATACCCGTTTAATTCTTTATACAAGTTTACCGGAAGAAGGCAAGTTGTCGTTTCAAACGGTAGAAACGGTCTTGCAAGTCACCAATAAATATTATAACGATTATTATTTAACTGGTCAAAGTGCTATTTTAGATGATATGAAAAACGTGGTGGAAGCCGATACCCAAACCGTGAATCTGATTGCGATTTTAGGGATTTTATTAGTTTTATTAATTAACTTCCGTTCCATCATCTTATCAGTGGTGTTAGTGTTATCGATTGAATTAGCAATTTGGTTAAATTTATCCGTGGCTTATTTTGCCAATCACAGTTTAAGTTTTATTGGTTATTTGATTATTAGTACGGTGCAGTTAGGCGCGACGGTCGATTATGCTATTTTATTAACTAATACTTATCGAGAAAAACGTCTAACAAATAAACGTCAAGCAGCTTTAAAAGAAGCTTTAGCTAGTAGTTTACCGTCATTACTGACTTCCGCAGGCATATTAGCGATGGCAGGCTTTGCGTTAAGGGCTACGTCCAAAAATCCGATTATCGCGGAATTAGGAATGTTATTAGGGCGTGGCACGCTACTTTCCTTATTAAGTGTCGTGACGGTTTTACCAGCCGCCTTAGCTTTATTAGATCAAGTAATTTTCAGGAAAAAATATCAAGCTCAACCCGAAAGGAGAATTTTATGAGGAAAATAATAACCTTTGGTGTAACTTTATTATTAACGGTTAGTTTAAGTTTAGCGACCTTTGCGGTCCAAGCTCCCACACCGAAAGAGGAAAACATCTATGCGGTCTTAGCACCGGATGGAACGATTGAAGAAATCTATGTCGTTAATAGCTTTAAAGGTGGGGCTTTTATTGATTATGGTGACTATCAATCGGTAGTGAATTTAACTGACGCTGAACCTTTAAAATGGGAGGCTGGCCAAGTTAGTCTTGATACTTTAAAGCAAGAATTTTACTATCAAGGGACTTTAAAGGAACTAGTTTTACCGTGGAATTTTAAACTTAAATATCTTTTAAATCAAACGGAAGTCAATCCCTTAGATTTAATCGGAGCCAGTGGTGATTTAACCATCATAATAGAAACTACGCCAAACTTAACTGTTGATCCAATCTTTTTTGAGAACTTTATCTTACAAATTTCAGTGACTTTAGATACCGAACTAGTCCAAAACATTAGTGCTCCGGCTGCGACGATTGCTTCAGCGGGTAAAAATAAAGTCTTAGCTTTTACCGCCTTACCTAATAAAAGTAATCGGTTTATCTTATCAGCTGAAGTCCATGATTTTGAAATGGAAAGTATCCAGTTAACTGCTTTACCGTTTAATATGGAGATTGATTTACCCGCAACTGATGAAATGATTTCAGAAATGGGTCAATTAACCAATGCGATTAGTTCCTTAAATACCGGGATTAATGCGTTTACTAGTGGCGTCAAACAAACCTATCTTGGTTCCAAACAACTAAGTAGTGGTTCGGAAGCCTTCGCCGCTGGTTTACATGAGTTAAGCGTCAATTCTCCAGCGCTATTAGCTGGTTCTGGCCAAATAAAAAACGCCTTAAGTGAAGTAGCGACGGCGATTAGTGAAAACTTAGGTGAGCTTGATTTTTCGGATTTAGCTCAACTACCACCCGGCTTAAGACAAATGGCCGATGGCTTAACTGAAATTGCTAGTGGGATGGACCAATTAAGCACTGGTTATACCTTAGCATATGGCACGCTTAAAACAGCTATTAATTTGATTCCTAGCGAGAGCTATGACTTATCATTTTTAGAGTTATCACTGTTTGTAGCACAGAAAGAAAACCTCAGAAAAGCTGTAAATGGCTTAATTGCCTATTATAACGCGGCTCAAGGAGTTAAAACTGCGCATAACTTAGTCAAAGATACGATGGGCTCAATGAGTGATTACTTGACTGAAATGTCAAGTGGAATTAAAACCATCCGGAACGCTTTAAACGAGATTGCTTCCAGTATTGATGCCGCAATGGGAGATTTAGATGTCAGTAGTCAACTTAATGAGTTGGTTAATGGTATGAATGAATTAGCCAGTAATTATCGGGACTTTCATTTAGGTTTAACAACTTATTTTGCGGGAGTGGATGATTTGGATACGGGCTACCAACAGCTAAATGACGGAATTAAACAACTTGCTGGTGGTTTAAAGGAACTTGATCAAGGTGGCCAACAATTATCAACTGGTTCATCATTGTTAAACAAAGAAACAGTAAAGTTGCCTCAGGTAATTAAAGAGAAGATTAGTGAGTTAATGGCGGAGTTTGATAAATCTGACTATATCCCAAAATCATTTGTTTCAAAGAAAAACCAATCCGTTACCGCCGTTCAGTTTGTAATAAAGACGACTGCTTTAAGTAAAGATGCCCCAACCACAACTCCCGAGATTGAAGCAACTCATCCTTCATTTTGGGAAAAGCTAATTGATTTATTTAGCTTTATTAAATTTAATTAACCGCTTATTTACTACCACTTAACTCTATGTTAAAATAACTATGCGTGCCACTGTGATGAAATTGGTAGACGTAGCGGATTCAAAATCCGCCGGTAGCGATACCGTGTCGGTTCGAGTCCGACCAGTGGCACCATAATATAAATAAAAACAAACAATTAAAAAGTGCTAAGGATACTAGTACCTGTCAAGTAGACACTAAATAAAAAACAGCTTTATATTTGACA
>CAZAZP010000014.1:0-26268 GCA_964489695.1 uncultured Erysipelotrichaceae bacterium
TTGTTTGGCAGTATCTTCTTCTATGTGTAAACGAGTAATTGCTACTACTTTATTACTTAGCTTTAACAGTCCTTTTTGGCCTAAAGGATAATATTGTTGAGTAATTTGGTAACCTTTGGCTAAATCTGGATAAAAATAACATTTTCGATCAAAGCGTAAAATCGGATCAATCTCCATCTTTAAAGCTAAAGCAGCTTGAACGGCTAGTTTGACCGCCTTTTGATTAACGGTAGGTAAAGAACCGGGCAAAGCAAAATCTACTAAACCCACTTGACTATTAGGAGCTTGACCAAAAGCAGAACTCGCTTGGGAAAACATTTTGGTTTTAGTCTTAAGTTCAGCGTGGACTTCCACGCCAATCACGATATCATAATTCATAGCTTTTTCTTCTCTTCATTTCTGGATTTAAACCGACTAATTGTTCCACGGCATAACAGTAATTAAATAGCTTACCTTCTTCAAAAGGTTTGGCGGATAAGTTAACGCCGACTGGCAACCCTTCAATAAAAGTTAAAGGTACAGTAATACTAGGGTAACCAGTCAAATTAGCAAACACCAAACTATTTTCAATAATCAAATTCTCTTTTAAGGAAACTGGTTCTGCTGGACCCTTAATCAGCGCTGGCTTGGCCACATGACCAATTGTTAATAAACAATCTATTTCCGCAAAGGCCGTTTCAAACTCTGAAATAATTAATTGCCGGGCTTTTAAAGCTTGTTGGTATAATTCTCCTTCAGCCTGTTCTAACGCATAATTACCAAAAATTAAGCGTTTCTTAACCGCCCAAGAAAAACCAGCGGTCCGGGTATTTTTCATCACGGCTTGATAAGTCTCACCTGGTAATTGTAAACCAAAGCGTAAGCCATCGAGATTTGCACTATTAGCGGTAGCTTCACTATTAGCTAAGACATAATATGTGCCTAACATCGCTTCCATCAATTCATCTTTTAACCGAATAAAACGAATAATCGCTCCTTTTTCAGCTAACTGTTTAATTAACAAATCCAGTGCAGCTAAATGTTCACCCGTTAATAATTCATAGACATTAGCTAACACGCCAAAAGTGACGTTTTGTAAATCATTAGTTAAATAGCTTTCATAATCCTCAACTGGTTTAGTACTACTAGTCAAATCTTTTGGGTCATGACCGGCCAGTACTTGTAATAACTTCGCTGCATCCCGTACATCCCTAGTAAAATACCCGACATGATCGAGCGAAGCGGCGTAAGGAATTACCCCAAAACGCGAAATCCGACCATAAGTTGGCTTCACGCCAACAATACTAAGATATGAAGCAGGTTTACGAATAGAGTCACCCGTATCACTACCTAAAGCATATTTAATCGCCCCACTAGCTACTAAAGCGGCACTACCCCCACTACTACCACCCGCTACCCGCGTTAAATCATACGGATTAGCGACCGGGCCAGTCGCTGCTGATAAATTATTTCCTCCCATGGCGAGTTCATCGAGGGAAGTTTTCGCCGCAATAATAAAACCAGCTTGTTTTAATTTCTCCACCACTGTCGCATCATAGATTGGTACATAATCAGCTAGTAGTCGACTCGAAGCAGTAGTTTTTAAGCCTTTTGTACAAATGTTATCTTTCACCGCGATTAGTGCTTGATAAAATGGCTGCTGCGCTAAAGCTGGATCTAACTCTGCTAGCTGTGGTGCTATTTCAGCATAAGTCACAATCGCATTTAAAGCTTCATTTTCCTGGCGGATAAATTCCATTTGGCGTTTAATTTGGGGATACATTATTTAACCACCTGACTAACTACTACTAAATCAGCTTGTTTATTTTTCGTATTGGCTAATAACTCTTCTACTGGATATTGTTCTTTAACTTCATCTAGCACTAGCTCACTAACTTGATCAGTAAACGGATAGCGTCGTGGCTTAATCCCTTGGGTATCTAATTGTTTTAAGGGGGCCAGGATTGGTTTTAAGCCCTCTAGTTCTTGGGCCATCAACTCCACTTCGGCATCACTTAATTCAATCATCAAATTGTCAGTTAGTTGCTTAATTAATTGCTTCATGTTTACTCCTTAATCTAAAACGATTTTATTAATCGTAGTGCTGTTCGCTTCTTTTCTTAAAACTACTAAGGTTTTTTCAAAGTTTTTAATTTCGGTAATAATTAATAAATCCTCCGGAAATTCAGTTAATAGCGTCATCAGGTATTCTGTTAATACATAGATCTCAGTATAAGTCTTCGCCGCTAAAGTTATCGATATTTTTAGTTTTGTTGCGACGTTAGCTTGATAAGTCGCTTTCCCGATAATACTAAGGTTTTCTGGCACGTAGTTAAGGACAGCCCGCTTTAATACTAAAAATTGATTATAAACGACTTTATCTTTACCACTAGCCACATCGGTAGGGACTAAAGCGGTAGATTCATTATAAGGCGTGAATTGACCACTTCGACCATCAAATAAACCTTCGGCGATAACCCGCCCGGTTAAGGCATTATCTGTGGCTGAATCATCGTAAATGATAATACAAATCGGTGTATCAAATAAACCCGGTAAGCCATGAAAATAACTTGATAATAATAGGCCAGCATTACTTGCAAAATTATAGAGCTTATCTTCCGCAATCGTAACAAGTTGATCTTTATCATCCGTTATCCGACTCCGAACCACGAGTGCTAACGTCACGCCAGCGATTTTTTGGCTTTCATTAATATTCTTAAAGTTAATTTCAAAAATATCGTTAATAATGACGGGTCCCGTCACGGTCTTATTATTACCAATATCAAACACCGTATCTGCTTTCGGGTTTAAGCCAGTCGGATTTTTTTCACTATCGCGATTAACTAATGCCAATAAATCATCACCATAACTTTTCAGTAAACTACCTTCATGTAACACATATTTACTAGGGGAAAAGTGAACTTTTGAGTGTTCAATCATTTTCTGACCGATATCTAAAAAGTTACGAGCATGGTGAAAGTAACGTAATTCCGAGGGTTCAAAAGGAATCGCTACCGAATACGCAGTACTATCATAACTATGAATAATTAAATCGGTCTCTGGTTCATTAGTGGTGCAACCCGCTATCAATAAAAGTAGGCTTAAGCTTAAACATACTATTTTTCTCATAATTTCTCTAACTCCTGCATTAACTCGGTTTCAGACATTGTCTTAACATTTAAAGCGATAGCTTTACTTAACTTTGAGCCCGCACTTGCCCCATAAACCACCAAATCAGTTTGAGATGAAACGGTTGAAGTTACTTTCGCGCCTAAAGCCGTTAATCTTTCAGTCAAGGCTTTCCGATCATAACTAGTAAAGGTACCAGTAATCACCATAGTTAACCCAGAAAAGCGAGACTCTATAGTAGTTTTAACTAGATAAGTAGGCTTGACCCCTAATTCATTTAAGGTCTTAATCATTCTAACATTCGCGGGATGATTTAAAAAGTCCCAGATTAGCTCTGCCGTAATCGGTCCGATATCCGGTAACTCAGCTAATTCCGTTTGGGTAGCAGTTAATAGCTGCTCAATACTTTGGTAATAATCTGCTAAAACTTTACTAGTATTGGCTCCAACTTGACGAATTCCTAAAGCGGCTAAATATTTATCCAAGCTTTGCGTTTTAGAAGCTTCTATGGCAGCTAATAGTTTATCGACCGACCGTTCTTTATAACCAGGTAAGGCTAAAAGTTGTTCGCGATGACCTTTTAACCGATAAATATCTTCTAAACTGGTTAAAAAACCTAAAGAATAAAATTGTTCGACCCGTTTTTCACCTAAACCATCAATATCCATCATATCGCGACTCGAAAAATGAATAATCGATTGCGTAACTCGAGCGGGACAATCATTATTTAAACAATAATAATCCGCTTCATCTGGATAACGAACTAACGGTTGAAAACAACGCGGACAAACCTTAGGAAACTCATAAGGTACTTGACTACCATCCCGGAGTTCTTTAATACTACCCGTAACTTTCGGAATAATATCACCCGCTTTTAACACAACCACCGTATCGTTAATCCGAATATCATTTTTTTCAATGTAATCAGCGTTATGGAGTTGCGCATTAGAAACTTTTGTTCCCGCTAGTTCCACCGTGGCTAAGCGAGCATTGGGCGTAACCCGTCCTGTGCGCCCAACCGTCACCTCAATCGCTAATAATTTAGTTGTTTTTTCTTCAGCCGGAAATTTATAAGCAATCGCCCATTTCGGAGCGCGACCAGTATAACCTAATTCGACTTGTTGGTTTAAATCATCGACCTTAACGACGATGCCATCAATTTCATATGGTAAATCATGGCGTTTAGCTTGCATTTGTTGGACAAAATCCCAGACCTCTGCCATCGAATCGGCTTGAATAATATCCGGATTAACACTAAAACCTAAAGATTTTAACCAGGTTAAACTTGCATAATGACTATTAATCCCTAACTCTAAAGCGGCTGGTACGTGATACCAAAAAGCATCCAGCGCCCGTTGACTCGTCAATTTCGCATCTTTCATCCGAATACTACCCGCGGCCGCATTACGCGGATTAGCGAATATAGCCAGGTTTTGTTGCTCTCTTAAGGCATTTAGCGTAGCGAACTGGGCTTTACTTAAATAGACTTCACCCCGAATTTCAATCGCTCTTAAATCACTAATTATTTTAGGCAGCGATTTAATCGTTAAAACATTATGGGTAACATCTTCACCATACTCACCATCACCTCGGGTGATGCCTTGTTTAAATTGACCTTGTTCATAAGAAATCGCCATCGCTAAACCATCAATTTTCAGTTCCACCACATAGCGACAGTCTTTAACTACCGCCCGAACTTTGCGATCAAAGTCCCATAAATCAGCTTCACTAAAAGCATTGTCAAGCGATAACATCGGGACCGCATGGCGTACTCTTTCTAAATCTGTATCGAGCTTACTACCGACAGATTCAGTAATAGAATCCGCTTCTTTATATTCCGGATACTTTTGTTCTAAGTCGCGCAACTCCGCTAGTAAAGTATCATATTGTGCATCACTGATAGTTGGCGTATCCAAAGTGTAATATTCATAAGCATGTTTTTTTAGCAACGCTTGGAGTTGTTTCATTCGAGCTAGCATCTTAATCATCCTTCTTTGAAATTGATTGATGGTGGATATTTAATTTCTTAGTTCCATGCGGAAAAGCAAATGCGATCTTGGCGATATTATCGGTTAATTCAATAATAACTCCTTCCCCAAATAATTTATGTTCGATCCGATCATTTGGCCGATATTGAATTGAACCGTTAGTAATCAAATCTAGTTCACTACTTAAAAATGAACTCTCACCTAAGCTATCAGGTCGAGCACCACTATGTTTAATATAGGCTTCATCAACTTCTTGAATAAAGCGGCTAGTAATTCGCGGCCGATCTAAAACAAAGTTAAAGCCACTGCTATCGGTTAAAAATAATTGTTGGCGGGCTCGGGTAAAAGCCACATAAGCTAAGCGCCTTTCTTCTTCTAACCCCCCCAGTCCTTCACTTAAGGTTCTTTCGCTCGGGAACGCTCCTTCACTCATCCCGACCACGAAAACGTAATCAAACTCTAAACCCTTTGCGGCGTGAATCGTCATTAATTGCACATAACTACCAGTAGGTTCCGCATTGGTATCCACATACAAACTAACCAGCTGTAAATATTCATTTAATGTGCCTTCTGGATGCGTCGCTTTAAATACTTCCATATCATTCATTAATTCTTTTAAGTTTTCTAACCGGTCAGTTTCTTGATTGATTTGTAAGATGTTTTGATAACCTGTTTGGGTTAAAACTTCTTGTAATAACTCACTCACACTTAACTCGTGTTGCTTAGCTCGTAACGCTAAGATAATTTTAACGAACTGTTCTATTTGAGCTTGCATCTTAGTCGGAAACGTCATTTGTTGGATAGCTTCAAATAAAGATACTTGTCTAGCGTTAGCTTCAGCTTCAATTCGCTCTAAAGTCTTTTCACCAATCCCACGTTTAGGAGCGTTAATAACCCGCAAGAAAGCTAAATCATCCCCAATACTAATTAAACGCAAATAACTTAAGGCGTCTTTAACTTCTAACCGGTCATAAAATCGAACACCACCAAAGATAACGTAAGGAATACTTAAATCTAACAAGCCTTTTTCCACAAACCTCGATAAATAATTTGACCGATATAAGATCGCGATTTGGCGGAAGTTAATCCCTTGACTACCAAGTTCTTTAATTTTTGTTCCAATCCAGAAAGCTTCGTGTTCTTGTGAGCTCGCACAAAAATGCTCAATTAGTTCTCCCGCTGCTTGTTTTGTAAACAAATCTTTCGCAATCCGATTTAAGTTATTTTCAATTAAACTATTAGCCCCACTTAAAATATTTTGGGTCGAGCGGTAATTCTCATTTAAAACGATTGTTTCAAGCTCGGGGAAATCCTTGGCTAAATTTAAAATAATCTTAATATCAGCGCCTCGCCAAGAGTAAATCGTTTGATCAGGGTCACCAACTACACATAACTGATTAGACTGACCAACTAATAATTTAATTAATTCATATTGCACTTGATCAATATCTTGGAACTCATCGACGTGGATATAATTAAAACGATACTGCCATTTCTGTAATCGTTCTGGAAATCCTGATAAAATTTTAACCGTCACTAACAGTAAATCATCAAAATCTAAGGCCATTAATTCATGAAGTTGTTTTTCATAATATTGATAAGCTAAAGCTTTTTTAACTTCTAGTTCCGCTTTACCCGCTAAATGTATGGCTTGTGAGACACTAATTCCCGCCCCTTTATTATTACTAATATAGCTCAGACAACTATAGTAACTATATATTTGATTACTTAAGCCCACTTCTTTATAGGCTTTTTTAATAATAACTTTTTGGTCTTCTTGATCCATGACGGTAAAATTACGCGGATAATTAAGTGCTACGATATCTTCTCTTAAGATTCTGACACATAAGGCATGAATCGTTGAAATATGCATCCCACTGCTACCATCTTTTAACAGCTGATACAGCCGTTGTTTCATTTCATTAGTAGCTTTATTGGTGAACGTAATCGCTAAAATATTCCGCGGGCTAACTCCAATTTCTTGCACTAAATATGCCATTTTCGTCGTTAAAACTCGGGTCTTCCCACTGCCTGCCCCAGCAATGATTCTAAGCTGTTGACTGAGTGAAGTGATTGCCGCTTTTTGATTTGGATTTAAATTCTCTAATAATTTCACTTAGTTACCTCATCTTTTATTATAACAAAATCAACCCCAGGTTTATAGTTTTAACTGTTATAATAACTATGGTAATTTTAAATCTCCGCTTTAAAAATCAAAGCCATGTTATAATAGGGCGGATGAATTACTGTCGGGAGTCCAGAATGAAAATTCCAATTATTTTTGAAGACAACCATTTATTAGTGGTCGAAAAACCACCTAATCTTTTATCACAAGCTGACCAAACGCAGGATGATGATTTATTAACCTTACTAAAAGCTTATCTGGTAAGAAAATACCAAAAACCTAATCAAGCTTTTCTCGCCCTAGTCCAGCGTTTAGATCGACCAGTTGGTGGGGTCTTAGTTTTAGCCAAAACTTCAAAAGCTGCGAAACGCCTAAACCAACAACAAACCCAACAAGCCTTTACTAAAACTTATTTAGCCATTGTGCAAGGCGTACCCGATCCTTTAAAAGCTCAGCTAACTGATTATTTATTTAAAGATACTAAAAACAATCTTGTCAAAACAACAACTGCGAAGCTAGGAAAACGAGCTGAATTAGCTTATCAAGTCCTAGCCAGCACCCAACAATTATCATTAATTAAGATTCAACTGTTAACTGGGCGCTCCCACCAAATTCGTGTGCAATTAGCCAGTCGTAACTATCCCTTATGGGGCGACCAACGCTATAACCCTAACGCTACTGCTGGTGAACAGATAGCGTTATGGTCTAGTCAACTGAGCTTTAATCATCCTACCACCCAAGCTGAATTAACCTTTAATAGCCTCCCGAAAATGGGCTATCCTTGGTCATTATTTGAAAGGAATATTTATGAGAACTTATCGTTATCGAAAGACTAAACGTTTAAAACCCAAATTTTACTTACCTATTATTTTAACTGTTTTACTATTAGCTGGCTTAATTGGCTATGATCAATACCAAAACTACCAAATCACCTCCTTAGGTTATAGCAGTAAAATTATTCGTAACTTAAAAAAACAGAAAATTCGTGGTAAAGTAATTAAACTACAACAGTACGCACCCGCTTTAGAACAAGCCCTCCTTGATAATAGTTATCAAGCAGATTATTTTGCTTTATATTATACAAAACAGGTAATTACCAGCGCTGATTTACATCTTTATAATCGCTTAACCCGCTTAAAAAACTATCCTAATGCTGAGTTATTAACAACTTTTTCTGAGTTAGATTATCGAGAAATCGTACCTTTATTAGTGTTTGATGATAGCTTAAGCTTATTAGACTATCGAGCTGATGTCGTAAAGAATCGCGAAAAAAATCAGCATCAATTTGTTTTAGACACCGATTACCTTAAAAGCTATCAAAACTTCACAGAAACCGATTTAAGCTTCCACGAGTTAATGCTCGTCAATTCTAAAAATAAATTACCCGATAATTATCAAGTAGAAAATTTAACTAACATCCCCATTAGCTATCGTTTAGCTGAGATGGAATTAATTGATGAGGCGAAACAAGCCTTTGTTAAGCTCTGCCAAGCAATGGAAAACTTAGGCTTTAAAATTGCCAGTACTTCTGCTTACCGCTCTTTAGCTAGCCAACAAGCTATTTATCAAACTTTAGTCAACCAACATGGCCAACTTGAAGCGGAAAAACTAGTTATTCGGCCTGGCTTTTCTGAACACCAAACGGGTTATGCCGTAGATGTGGCGAGCTTAACTGAACCTAATAAAGGCTTCGCTTTAACCAAGGAAGCCAGTTGGTTAGCTGATAATTCTTATAAATATGGTTTTATCTTACGTTATCCGCGTGGGTATGAATCAATCACCGGGATTGAATATGAATCTTGGCATTTTCGCTATGTCGGAATTAGCGAAGCCGAAAAAATCTATCAATCAGGTCTGACTTTTGATGAGTACTATTATCTTTATTTAGCCCCTTTACCAACTTTAATTCCGTAAATTTATTTTTCAACAAACTCCTTGATTTCTTTTCGTAAATGCTCCGCATCTTGATAACCTAAGTTAAAGAGTTCTTCTAATTTTTCTAAATCACCGCCAAAGCGGCTAATCCCTGTATCATAGCTCGGGTTGATCTTTAAGGCTAAGCCTTGTTTCACTAAAGCATCAACTTGAGCTTTTTCTTGATAATAACGTGGGGCGCGGAGTTTTAAATCAGCTCTTAATTTTGGATATTTATGATAAAATACCCAAAGAATTAAACGCGTCATTTTACTGATTGGTTTACGGACGTAATCATTGGTCTTAGTTGAAATAACAATGTGTTTATCAATCCCGTTTTTTAAGCTTTGATCGATCGGGATCATCGTCGTTACACCACCATCAATTAATTTAGCTCCTTGATAATCGACCGCTTTAGAAAAACCAGGTAAAGTACAAGCAGCTTTTAATAACCGCAGTTCTGGATCAAGATCTTGGGCTTTAATCCAAGTCGTTGTCCCTGCGGCTAAATCATAAACCGCAAATTCACCTTTTATCTTCGCTGCCTTAAGGACAGCTAAATCTAAGGGAGCGATTTTTAACAGTACTTCATCAAATAATTTATCATAACCAACTAAATTGCCTTCTCTTAGTAACGGTTTTAAACCTTTTTCAAAATAGGCCCCCGCCCACTTGACGCTAACTTCTTTTAACTCCTTAGCATCACCAATCAGATAATTACATAAATATTGGGCACCGGAAGAAATACCCACGATATAATCAATTTTAATCTGGTTGTCTAAAAACCAAGCTAATACGCCAGCGGTATAAGCACCTCTTAAGCCGCCGCCTTCCAAGACTAAACTTGTTGTCATAAGCTCTCCTTACATTAAATAACTGAATAAACTTATAATAGCCATAATCATCCGTTTACGCAACGGATATTTTTGCCAATCCCCCAAGGTAATTAACTGTGATTCAGCTTGGGTAGCTAAGAAATCAGCTTTGATCTTTTGAATCACTGGTTGTTGATAAATCACGACTCCCGCTTCAAAGTGGAGATAGTAACTACGAAAATCCATATTGCTAGAACCAATTACTGCGACCTCATCATCCGCCACGAAGTTTTTCCCATGGAGAAAACCAGGCGTATATTCATAAATTTTAACCCCACTTTTAAGGAGTGAACGATAATTAGCTTGGGTCACGAAATGGACATACCATTTATCTGGGATATGGGGCACTATAATTCGTACATCTACCCCATTTTTCGCGGCGATCTCTAAAGCTTGAATCATGGAATAACTTGGAATCAAGTAAGGGGTATAAATATAGACATAGTCTTTTGCCATATTAATCATATTTAAATGTACCGTTTCACTTACTTCCTCATTATCCGTTGGACTATCGGAAAAGATTTGGACATATCCCAAGCTATTTTCCGCTGGCGCGACAACATAAAAATCTGAAATCGTTTCAGCTGTCTCTTGTTTGTAATCCCAAAACTGTAAAAACATTAAGACTGCACTTTGGATCGCTGCGCCACTAACTAAGACTGCGGTATCTTTCCAATGACCAAAGCGTTCAACTTGGTTAATGTATTCATCCGCCAAATTAATCCCACCTAAATAAGCTTTCTTACCATCAATCACACATAATTTTCGGTGATTGCGGTTATTCATTTGAATAATTAAGCGTGGTCTTAAGCGATTAAATATCTGACATTTGATTCCTAAACTAATTAAATATTGATCATAATTAGCTGGTAGCTTATTAATACAACCAGCATCATCATACATCACCCGGACATCTACTCCGACCGCAGCTTTTTCAATTAAGATACTTAAAATGCTATTCCACATATAACCAGGTTCAATAATAAAGTATTCTAAAAAAATATATTTTTCAGCTTGTCTTAGTTCCGTTAACATACTAAAGAACTTACTTTCCCCATCAGGAAAATAAGTCACTTCAGTTTGGTCATACACCGGATAAAATGAGTTTTTCCAAATATAGTAACTTTGTTTAGCTAATAACGGATCAGATTTTTTTAACTCAGCAAACACGGTTGGATCTTGTTTTAATCGTTCTTGGTTATCTTGCGCAAACACATTTGCAAAGCGACTTAGTTCTTGGGGAACTTTTTTATTCCCAAATAATAAGTAAAAAATACCGCCAACCACTGGAAAAATCAAAATCACTGTAATCCAGGCCATCGTATATGAAGGATTAGATTTTTGAAAAGCAATATAAATCGCTAACACGACACTTAACATAATTAAGATCGTATAAATACTAACGACATGTTGGCTCAATCTAACAATTAAAAGGATTAAGCCGACAAGTTGCAGTAAAACTAAAGCGACTAAAACTGTTAAGCGATTAAAGAAGAAACTTAGTAAATGCCGCATAATCATTTCCTTTTAGCCCATTATATCATGCTATGGGATAAATTGACTTTTAAGCACCGCCTTATTACAATAAAAGAAAAGGAGAGACATCATGAACTTCGCTATCATTGGAACAAATTTTATTTCCCATAATTTCATGCAAGCTGCTTTACAAATCCCCGATTTTAATTTGGTGGCGGTCTGTAGTGGCCACTTAGAAAACGCTAAAAAATTTGCGGAAACCTATCAAGTTGCGTATTATACTGACGATTATCAAGCCATCTTGGCTAATGTTAAGTTGGATGCGATTTATATCGCTACACCAAATGCACTGCATTTCGCCCCAACCATGTATTTCCTAAAACATAAAGTCCATGTACTTTGCGAAAAGCCCTTAGCTAGTAATCTAAGTGAAGTTTCAACTATGATTAAAACCGCGCAAGCCAATAATGTCTTATTAATGGAAGCGATTATTCCTGTAACCTTACCAAATTTCCAAGCGGTGAAAGATAATTTAAGTCAATTAGGTAAGATTCGGCGAGCCTTTTTTGCTTTAGGGAAATACTCCTCCCGTTATGATAGTTATCGCGAAGGTGTGGTATTAAATGCCTTTAAAAATGAATTGTCCAATGGTTCTTTAATGGATATGGGTGTTTATAGCGTTTATAACGTTATTGCTTTATTTGGTAAACCTACTGAACTTTGTGCTAATGGCTACTTACTCGAAACTGGTGTGGATGGTATTGGCTCAATGATTTTCTCTTATCCCGAAATGGAAGCAGTCTTAATGCATTCCAAAATAACCGATTCCAACCTCAAATCAGAAATCCAAGGTGAAGATGGTAACATCTTAATCAGTGGAAATAGTTCTTATGATAAATTAGAATTAGCTCTACGTCATCAAGCAATAAACGACATCACAGTACCGCAAAATAGCGAAACAATGTATTATGAACTAGTTGAATTTATGAGCTGTATCAAACAAGGTCAACTAGAATCAAAAGTTGTGCCTTACCAGTTGATGCTGGATGTCCATGAAACCATGACTAAAATTAGAGAAAAAATTGGGGTAGTCTACCCAGCTGATAAAACACAAAAAAGCTAGGCTAAGCCTAGCTTTTCAATTGGTTCCTGATTAAACCATGTGGTTAAATCATAAGTAAAGACATATTTATGATAATCACCAATCTTATAAAGTGGATGATAGATCGGTACTTCCACTAGCTCAATCCGATTCGGTTTGAGATATTTACAAGTTTTATAAGAGGCGAGATTATCGGGATTACAAGTAATAATTAATTCTTTCATTTTAAATTGGCGAGCTAACTCAAACATTAGTTTCGTCGCTTTATAAGCAAACCGATGACCCCGAAATAAGCGATAAACCGTATAGCCAATATTACCATAATAATAAAGTTCATTCGACATCCCAACTCGCAAATCAATTCGCCCAACTGCTTGGTTGGTTGCGAGTAAAATAATATCAAAATAATAGGTGGTAATAAGTTTCCCTTCCTCGACATCATCGCGCTTATTTAAAAACACCACTTTGATTTCGCCATCCGTTAAATGCATTAATTAATCCTTCTTTGATTATCACTTAAATTATAACGGATTACAGAACTTTTGACAAAAACTCCTTAAGTCGGTTACTACGCGGTTGATTGAAAAACTCAGCTGGTGGTCGATCTTCAAGAATTTGGCCTTGGTCCATAAAGACTACTCGACTCGCTGCTTCTTGCGCGAACTTCATTTCATGCGTCACGATTAGCATCGTTAAGCCCTGTTTTGCTAAGGCTTGCATAACATCTAAGACTTCTTTAACCATTTCTGGATCAAGCGCACTCGTCGGTTCATCAAAAAGTAACACTTCAGGATTTAAACATAACGCTCGAACAATCGCGACCCGTTGTTTTTGGCCGCCAGATAACTTATTCGGATAAGCATCCACCTTATCACTTAAACCCACTTGGGCTAGTAAGCTTAAAGCCCGCTGTTTAGCTACTTCCGGTTTTTCTTTTAAGACTTGAACAGGTGCTAACATGAGATTTTCTAGCACTGACAAATGGGGAAAGAGATTGAAATTTTGAAAAACAAAACCCATGTGACTCCGAATCGTTTGCATCTGAGCTTGATTGTGGTAGTCGACTAGTTGATCTTTAAAATAAATCTGCCCACTATCTAGCGCTTCTAAACCATTGATTAAGCGTAATAAAGTACTTTTACCACTGCCACTTGGTCCCACAATACAAACTACTTCATTTGCTTTAACGCTTAAAGATAAATCATTAATTGCTTTCGTCCCTAAATAGGTTTTGTTAATAGCTTCAAGTTTAATCATTGGCTAACATCCGTTTCTCAAGTTTTAAGGCTAATTTAGAAATAGTTAAAGTAATCAATAAATAGATCACCCCAGCCGCTAGCAGTGGCGTCGTATAATCATAATAATTTACTCCAACAATCTTTGCTTTATGCATTAGCTCAACCGCCCCAATTGCACTAATCAAACTGGAGTCTTTAACTAACATAATTAATTCACTTGTTAAAGAAGGAATCAAATATTTAAAAGCTTGCGGTAAGATCACTAAGCGCATGGTTTGAGTATAATTAAGATTTAAACTTTGGCTGGCTTCCCATTGGCCTTTATCGACAGCATTTATCGCGCCCCGAATCAGTTCGGCAATATACGCTCCACTGTTAATCCCAATCGCAATAATACCTAAAGTTAAAGGATTCATCCGTAAGTTAACTTTAGTAATTTGCTGGTAAATGGCCGGGACCGCAAAACGCATAAACGTCAGCTGTAATAGCATCGGTGTCCCACGGATTACTTCAATATAAATTTGACTAATAATTTGTAAAAAGCGCTGGCGGCTCAGCTTGAAACTGGCCGCCACCGTACCAATAATTAATCCTAAAACTAAGCTGAAAAAAGCAACAAATAAAGATATCTTCGCTCCTTCCAGCAAAAACAAGATATTCTTTGAGGATAAGATTTCAAAGAATCGACTCACGGCTTACACGCCCCATTTTTCTTTTAAAACAGCATATTGTTCACTAGCCACAAATTCAGCAATCGCTTTATCAATTTCAGCTAGTAAAAGTTGATGAGCGGGATGGGTAATCATCTTCATTTCTTCATCAATTAAAGCTTCTTCCAATTTAACAAAGCCCCGAGCCGCCACATAGTTATCACCAACCGCTTCATCACACACAACCGCATCAATTAAACCTTGGCTTAATGCTTCAAAGCGAATTTGATAGTCGCCCGTATTATCAATAATCGCGGTAGGAATATTTTCTTCAATGGCACTTTCGCCCGTTGTTCCCATGCCAACCGCGATTTTTTTACCAGCTAAATCAGCGATAGTTTTAATCGGGGAATTGGCTGCCACGATTATTACTTGTTTGGAAGCCACATAAGTTTGGCTAAAACCAACTTTTCGATCAGCATCATAAGTAAACGCTGATAATCCAATATCAGCTTGTTTCATGTTGATTGCGGTAATAATTAATTCAAAATCCATCGGATCTAACACTAATTCGAGTTCCGTATTATTATTTTTGTTGATGATTTTGATGACTTCTTCCATCATCTCAATATCAAAACCAACAATCTGATCATTGGTGTCTTTTGATTCAAATGGTGGATAATCAGGACTCGTAGCTACTATCAATTGGGTTGAATTAACTAGTTCATCCAAGAAACTACTAGCTGGTTCGGTTTTACAGCCAGCTAATAAAAGTACAACTAAAGCTAACGTGATAAGTTTTTTCATGGTTTTTTCCTCCTCCAATAAAAAAACGCCTCCAAAGAGACGTATAAACGCGGTACCACTCTATTTGTTTAAAAGCCTTAAATAGCTAATAAACCTCTCTAATCGCTAACGCTGACGACGCGGTTGATCCTACTAATTTCAGACCAACATCTCAGAAACGCGTTCGTTATCTCAATTAATGTTTGCTTCCACCAAATCAAACTCGCTAGAAAACTCGATAACTACTACTTTTCTTCTGTGATTTGCTTAATAATATAATTGTCGTGATAATTTGTCAAGTTAAATTGCTATTTTCTGCGGTTGACCTTGTTGAAAAACTGTTAAATACTTAATTTTATGTTGCTTTAAGACTTGAAACGCTTCTTCAAAACAATAACGATAATAGCTGGTAGAATGAGCATCCGAACTCACCACAAACATTTCCCCACCCAACTCTTGATAAATATCAATCGCATAATGGTAAAGTGCTAACTTATCATAATCATACATACTCCGGGTATTTAACTCTAACGCAATTCCCTTCTTTATCGCTAATTTAAAAATATCAACTAAGTAAGGGGTAGCTAGTTTAATAAAGTCAGCTTCACTAATACTTACTAACCTAATCCCAAAATCAAAATGGGCTAACACATTAACTGCATGAAAGTCTTGGATACCTGCCCACATTAACTCTAAGTATTCTATTAATAATGCTTTAGGGTCTTTTTTTAACACAATTGGATCAAGAAAACTATATTCTTCCGTTTGATGAAAACTTAATAATTTTATATCAAACTCTTTATTAGCTAAAAAATCTAAATTTCGGCTTTGAATAGATTTTAAATAACCAATTTCTATCCCGGCTAATAACTGGACTTGACTAATCGCACTTAACTCCTTTAACTCTTGACGATAAGCCGGATAATCAAACAAACAGTCATAGCCAACCCGAATATTTCTGAGATCTAAATGTTCCGTCGTGACTAAAAAGTCATTCGCCAACGCTAAATAGTTTTTTAATTGTTCTCTTGAATCATACGAATAATTAGTATGCAAGTGTTGATCGTAATATCGCATCTTTCACCTCTGCCTATTAGCATAACTCATCTTTACTGACTTAGCAATTATCCTACCTAAACTAAATTGACTAACTGCCTAAATAATGCTAAAATAAAGCCACGTTAGCTATGGCTAACTGGAAGCTAATTATCAGTAGTAACTACTGTAACATACTATAGAAAGCATAGGCAAAGTGATGACAACCTTAAACATGATTAAACCTGCAAGTTGTGTGATTACCGTTAAAGTTCTCGGTACCGGAAAACTCCGCCGCCGCTTATTGGATATGGGATTAACAAAAGGCACGAAAATCTATGTCAAAAAGGTCGCTCCGTTAGGTGACCCAATTGAAATCACGTTACGTGGTTATGATTTATCTTTACGCAAAGATGAAGCTGCCTTTATTCAAGTTATTGCTGAACAATAACTTTTAGAAGCTTTTAGGATTATTATGTCATTAACTATCGCATTAGTGGGGAACCCTAATAGTGGTAAGACTTCGTTATTCAATCAATTAACCGGGAAGAATCAATCGGTTGGTAATTGGCCTGGTGTAACCATCGAAAAGAAAGCTGGTCAATATTTAAACAACCAACAAATAACGATTGTTGATTTACCCGGGATTTACTCGTTAACTCCCTATTCAGCTGAAGAAGTCATTGCGCGGAATTTTCTTTTAACTTCCTCAGTCGATGTCATTATTAACATCGTTGACGCCACCAGTTTAGAGCGAAGTCTATATCTAACGACCCAATTATTAGAATTGGGGATTCCAACGATTATCGCTTTAAATATGATGGATTTAGTCAATAAAATCACCCACAAGAAATTAGACTTAAAGCGTTTCCAAACGTTGTTTCCAACTCCTATTATTCCCATCTCAGCACTAAAACGCCAAGGCATTAAAAATTTAATGCAAACAGCGCTGCAACAAACTCCTAATACCGTAATTAATATTGATTTTTATCAACCACCAGTTGAAACCAAACTACAAGCAATTAAACAAACATTAAACTTAACTACGAAAACTTGGCGCTTTTTTGCGGTGAAGTATTTGGAAAATGATGAAGAAATTCTCTTAGATTACCCCATCAAAACCAACCAGCAACGTTTAATCCAAAGTAAACAGACAGCTTTGGAAACTGAGTTTCAAGATGATATCGAAAGTATTATTGCCGACCAAAGATATCAATACATCACTAGTATCTGCTCGTTAATCAGCCAAAGCCCAGCCCAAGCCCCTTTAAGTCACTCTGATAAAATCGATCGGATTGTTACTTCCCGTTTATTAGGTTTCCCGATTTTTATCTTAGTCATGTTTAGTTTATATTATTTAACCGTGGGACCACTCGGTAGTTTCTTTACCGAATTAATTGAAGACCAACTGGTGCCTAGTCTAACTTCAGGTATAAGTCAGTTATTAACTACCTTAAATGTCTCTTGGTGGTTAAAAGGATTATTAGTCGATGGTTTACTAGCTGGTATCGGGACCGTGGTGGCGTTTGTACCCCAAATCTTTATTCTCTTCTTTTTGATTTCAATTTTAGAAGATACTGGCTATATGGCCCGCATTGCTTTTATCTTAGATCGGATGTTTCGAAAATTTGGGTTATCGGGTAAATCATTTATCCCAATGCTCATTGGTTCTGGTTGCAGTGTCCCTGGGATTATGGCAACCCGTACGATTGAAAGCGAAAGCGATCGCAAGCTCACAATTATGTTAACGCCCTTTATTATTTGTAGTGCTAAGTTACCCATCTTTACTTTACTAATTAGCGCTTTATTCCCCAACCAACCTTGGCTATTAACCGTCTTTTACTTTACTGGTATTATCTTGATAATCTTTTCTGGTTGGCTCTTAAAACGCTTACCTTATTTTAAAGGTCAAACTAGTCCCTTTGTGATGGAATTACCCACTTATCGCTGGCCCCAATTCCACAATGTTTTAAAGCGTGCTACCCAACAAGCCCAAGTCTTTTTAAGCCAAGCTAGCACAGTAATCTTTTTAGCTAGTGGAATTATCTGGTTCTTAAGTTCTTTTAACTTTAACTTACAAAACGTCACTCCCGAGGCTAGTATTTTAGCTAACTTAGGTCAAGCCTTAGCCTTTCTCTTTCAACCCGTTGGCTTTGGTAATTGGCCACTAACCGTCGCGTTATTATCCGGTATTTTGGCGAAAGAAACAATCGTAGCGACCTTAGGTATTTTACTAGGTTTTTTATACCCTGCTTTACCATTAGTTAAAGCCTTACCGCTATTAATTACGCCCTTACAAGCTTATAGCTTTTTGATTTTTATTTTATTCTCAGCTCCGTGTTTCTCGACGATGGTAGCTACCCGCCGTGAAATGGGTAGCTTAAAATGGACGGTTTTAACCATTGCTTTCCAAACTGGCGTAGCTTATCTGCTTTCGTTATTAGTTTATCAACTTGGTAGTTTCTGGTTATAAGTCGAAAAGAGGTCTTCATGCAATTTATTGATTTAATTATTTTAATTCCTATCATCCTACTTGTTGGATATCTCGTTAAAGCGAAACTAAAACAGCGCCAAATTGCGAAAGAATGTGGCGACTGCAGTAGCTGTTCGGGTTGTTTTGTGGTCTATCAAAAATATCTAGCTGACCGTGCTAATCAGAAAATCTCTGACTCTAAATAATTATTTTTGATATTTAAAGCAACTAATTAAATGATTATTTAAAATACCAACCGCCTCTAAATAAGAGTAAATAATGGTTGGACCAACAAACTTAAAACCAAATGATTTAAGTTCTTGGCTAATCGCCACGGATAAAGCTGAACTCGTTGGTACTTCAGCAGCCATAGTATAATGTCCCAAAATGGGTTGATAAGCCACTTTTGACCAGAGAAAATTATCTATCGACTGATACTTTTGACATAATTTATAATAACCCAAAGCATTAGCTTTCGCAGCTTTAATCTTTAATGTATTCCGGATAATTTCCGGATTTTCTTTTAGTTTGGCAAATTTTTCTTCATCATAATGGATTAGCTTAGCTGGATCAAAATTATCGTAGGCTAATAGTAACGCTGGTTTCTTTTTTAAAATTAAATCCCAACTTAAACCAGCTTGTTGACCTTCCAACATTAACATTTGAAATAAGAATAATTCATCATGACTAGGGCTACCCCAGTTTTGATCATGATAAATTCTAGCTAGTTCAGATTGATTGGCCCACGGGCAACGAACTTTATCCATACTCCTCCGATAAAAAAAGATGTCGCTTCACATCTTTCTCTAATTGGCGTGCTCGACAGGACTCGAACCTGCAACCTTTTGAATCGGAATCAAATGCGCTATCCGATTGCGCCACGAGCACAACACTATTACAACATATAAAAATATACCAAAATAATGATACCTAATGCAATACGATAATAACCAAATAGCTTAAAATCATGTCTTCTTAAGTAAGTTAACAACATTTTTATCACCACAATTGAGACAAAAAACGCCACCAAAAATCCAGTCGCTAAAATCATTGTTTCTTGATTACTAAAGCTCCAACCATATTTTATCAGTTTTAATAAACTCGCCCCAAACATGGCCGGAATAGCTAAGAAAAATGAAAACTCAGCTGCGGTTTTGCGTTCTGTCTGTAGTAACGTCGCGCCTAAAATAGTTGAACCCGAACGCGAAGTACCCGGAATAACCGCTAAGACTTGAAAACAACCGATTAAAAACGCATCAAGGAAGTTTAATTGTTTTAATGAATTGATCCGATTCCGTTTCCGCCTCGATTCCATCCAAATAAACAAGGTACCATAAACAATTAATGCAATCGCAATTACCGTGATATCATGATAAAACAAAGCTTCAATCTTCTCTTCAAAAAATACCCCAACTAACGCGATTGGGACACTAGCTAACGCAATCTTAAACCAGAGTGCCCAAGTATTTTTCCGTTCGGTTAGAGTCTTTTTCCGACTAAATGGATTAAGTTGGTAAAAATAAAGAATTACTACCGCTAGGATTGAACCTAATTGGATCACAACCAAAAACACTTTTAAGAAGTTAGCTGTTACGTTTAAGGCAAAAAACTCATTGAAAAGCAACATATGACCAGTGCTACTAATGGGTAGCCATTCAGTAATACCTTGAATAATCCCTAAGATTATGGCTTTAACGATTTCAATATATTCCACTAACTCACCTCCACTGGCGTTGGTTAGTCACCATTTTTTAGCTAAATGGTGGTCGCTAAGGGATTTGAACCCCTGACCCTCTGCACGTCAAGCAGATGCTCTCCCACTGAGCTAAGCGACCACAGTATAATACTACCAAATTTCACTAGTTAATACAAAGTATATTACGCTTAATTTACCTAGTCAAAAGTCTTTTTAGTTTCCGAATAACTCGGGATACTAAAACATCTAGTTTTCGATAAAGACGATACCGGTTGGATTGATAAAGATAATCAAACTCACCAAGATATTCGATATAATCGCCTCCAAAACTCTTTTTAAATTCATGTAAGCCATAATATAAATCATCTTTATTGGTTGCCCCCGAAATACCTTCAAAATCATAGGACTTAATCCCTAAGCCTTTTAGATCAGTAATGGCTTGTTGGTGTAAGGCCCAAGCAATTTTAAAGTTACTCGTTAATTTTAAGGTATACATATAAACGTTAAAAGCTTTTTGGCCACTGATAATAATGAACTTCGCCCCTAACACTAGTTCTTCTACCTCAGCATAACCATTATCTTTCAGCCAAGCTATTTCTTTTTCTAACGAGGCGATCGTTAGTTGATATTCTTTCGCTAAGCCTTTTTTTAACTCTGGTTTATTTATTGCTTGTTTCAAATTTTCAATCTCTTGTTCAAGCTGAACTAAACAAGCCTTAAAGTTTACTTTGACTTGGTATAATCGGACATTTGGATAAAACGCTTGATACATGGCTTGAAAATAGGCCAGAGGCTTGGGTTTAAAGCCTTCTTGTTTAGCCAAATCCAATTGGTAGTGATGCAGTGCTTCTATCCCGGCTAAGCCAACTTCACTTACTTCCAGTTGGCGTAACTCATTTTTACTAGCATTAATCCGGTAACGTTTGATACCTTGATAAATATCCGTTAACGCTGGAGTTAAATCTAAAATATAAGTAAAACGGGAGAGCCAGTTACCTGAATAACCATAGCGATAACCTAAATGTTGAAAACCAAAACTAACTAAATCAGCGGTAATATATTCATGATTAAAACCATCAGGTATTACTTGACCATTTTTATCATGTTCTAATCGTTGCACATTGGGATCAATCCGAAAAAAAGTTACCTTCAGACTTCGAACAAATTCAATTAAACTTTCACTTAAGAATTTTAATAATTCGTGGTTATCATAATCTACGTTATAACCATAGGGCACATAAGCAAAACTACCGTACAAATAGTTTAATTTCTTCCGTTGTAATAAAGCGGTCGCGACGACTTTCCCGTCTTCTTTGACGCCACATAACCAATACTCAAATCCATCGCGGGTTTTAAATTCCCCAAATTCTGCAGTTTTTAGATAGTGATGATATGGGCACTGGAGCGCAAACTCATTAAACTCAGTTTTCGTCAAATTGGTATAAAATTTCATTGAAATATTTTCCTTAATCGTTTTAGTGCTTGATAGACTGGTAAAAAAAGCTCAATACTATAATACCAAAACTTTAAAACGGGTAAATCAAACTCGCCTAGATATTCAACCGCTTCAGCTTGAAAGAAGCTTTTATAAATACTTAAGCCATCATCTAACGTGCCTTCAATTCCGCCTAAATTACAACTAAGACAACCTTGTTCTTTCCCCCAGTGGATACCTCGCGCATAACTTAAATAGGAGGCTAAATATTGGCGATAACTCGTATCTACCCCAGCATAAAGCATTTCACAACTGTGTTGGTATTTGATGGCTAAAAGACAACTTAAATAAACTTCATTTGGACCGCTGGCTTGTTTTTCAGTTAAAAAAGCTAAATCTTTTAAATAAGAAGCTTCTTGTTCTTGTAAGCGCCGTAGTTGTTTCGTTCCTTGGCTTTGAGTAATTTTCTTTTGGACTACCATCAGTTTAGCTTGTTGCGAAGCGATAGTCTGGCTAAGATTAAGTTTAGTAGCCACAACTAACACATTTGGCCAAAAAGCTTGATAAAGCCGTTTAAAATAGGCTAAATCCCGTAAATAAATTTCTTTCCGTTCTTCCGTAAACTTCATGATTTCCGCAAAAATTGGTAATTCCTCGTAAGTTAATCTTACTAGCTCAATCCCCTTATCCGCGGCTTTTTGGGCATCTTTAAATCCTTTGCTGTAAGTTAAATCAACGCTTTGATAATCTACGATAGCAGTAAAACGCGGTTGCGAAGTCGCATACATATCCAAGTTAAAACCATGATGCTTAAAACCTAACCTAGTTAAGAGTACTAGTTCTTTATCACTTAGGTTATTAGTTAGTTTACCCTTAGTACTTAACGGATGGATCGCATGAATTAATGGTGGATCTATCTTGATTAAGACCGCCTTATATTTTCGCGCTACTTTTTTGAGTTCGGTAAAATAAAAACGTAGTAAAGCTTGATCTTGAAAATCAATTAACGGACCCCGTGGTAAATAAAAAATAGTTCGCCCTAAAGGTAACTGTTTAATTAAAACTAACCCCGCTGCGATCAATGTTTCTTGCTGATAAACACCAGTAAAAAGTACCCCCCAATCATCTTTAACGCTGGGCCAATAACTTGATTGAAAAAAAGAAGCTAGCGGATGAGTCTGACTAAATTGTTCAAAGATTGCTGGCGCTAAGTCCGTTTTAAAAGTATAATCCACCTCATCACTCCTTTGTTATGATTATAACACAGTCGCAAACATTCCATCAGTGTGAACAAAAAAAGATTGGTTGCCCAATCTTTTGGTTTATTTCTTTTACCAGCGTCCACCGCCACCGCCACCAAAGCCGCCGCCAGAGGAGCCACCGCCAAAGCTACCACCACTGCCACCGAAGCCTCCGCCACCGCGGAAACTACCTGAGGATGATTTTGGAGCGGGAATCGAAATAAGATTGGTATTTGCGACCCGCATGGAATTAGCAAAAGCATTATTAAACATATAAGCATTAAGCATTGGTCCAGTACTGCTTTGATAAAACTCAACTTCAGGAATTTGTAGGTCTTTAAATTGTTCACTCCAAACATTAGTTAAGTTTAATGCGTAAGCATAAGGTAAGATATCATAGAAAATATAAGGATTCTCTTCCGCCATCATTTTCAATTGATCTTTATGAACGTACCGAATAAATTCTTCTAACCCTAATACCTGGCCATATACCCGTAAACCATAAGCAGTTCTTTTTTCCATGACCGAAGCTAAAAGTATAATAATCGCTGAGCTAATCACAGCCATAAAATAAACGATCTTTGGTACTTCAAATAACTGAGCCAATGGATAAAGCCACCAGCCAGCTAAGAGATAGACTAAAATCAACAAGAAAAACATTACAGTCGTATTTTTCTTAGGTTGATTTCTTTGTTGTTTTTTCGTAATTAAGACAGTCATGCCAGCAAAAATCGTCACAATAATACTGACTGCCATGATTTCACCAAAGTAAGCCGAAGCATGATTGAGCCAAACGCTATAAAGCATAATCAAAAGAATTGGCATCATTGATAAAACAATAAAGAGAAATTGCAGTTGTTTTGACTTTGGATCAAATAGCCGGCGATCTTTTTGATTAAATAATTTTAAAATAGCAGTTTTGGTCCGTTCAATTGAAGTATAAAACTTTTCTCTGAGACTCTTAGTAGAGACTTCATCTCCACTAGCAAATAGACGGTCAAACATCGTCACTTCATAACTAGGTCGTTGACCAGTTAAGTCTCGAACTTTTTGAAAGCTAACTTCGCCGGCATCATCTTTAATAATTAAATAGCCATCTTTCGCCCACTCTAAGATAAGCGAAATAACATCCTTATTATCCACCGCATTATCATAAACATAACCTACTTCAGCACTATTGAAACCAACTGGTGGTCCAAACTCAATCGTTTTAACTAACGGTTCATCTTTACCATAACGGAAAAAATCACGGATAGCCCAGACAGCTAATAAAAAGCCTAAGCCATTAACCATCCAATAACTAAGGTTATAAGTCGGATAAGTAAGATAGCTTTGATCAGTCGCAAGTTTCTGCAAAACCGTCACTCCTTCTCTTGCGCCTAAACCGCCAGGAATCTGACAGCTAATACTAGTTCCATTAGTGTTTGGCTCACAAACAGCTCGCGAAGTATCAGTACTACCACCCCGACCCACATAAACTTGAAACTCCGAAAAATCAACTGGTTTTGGATAAGTTAGTATAAAACTGAAATTATCGACGATTACATCCCAATCGATACCGTTAAGATTATAGTAAAGCAATTGGCCTAAAGCAGGGTGAGTTAATTCTTTACTGACAACCGTATAAGAAATTAGGTATTCTTGTGCTCCTTGTAAATATATATCTGGATCACCAATCCTGATGCTTTCCCCATCTGGAAAAGATTCAACCAAATACGGTTTATTCATGACTTTAATATCTTTAATCGGGAAATACTGTTCAGTTGTTAATTCACCTTCACCGGGTACAACTTCGCCCCAATTAATCACTGAGCGACTAATTAAGTTACGATAAATACCGCGACTTGGCCATTCGAAAAAAACCACAATCCGCTCTGTAACTTGATATTCACCATTCGGCATCACCGTCAATTGAACGTGATAGTCTTTAATGCGATAACCTTCATCCAGTGCTTCAGCTTTCAGTGGTACAGCTAAAAACAGCAATAAGAAGAAAAGACTAAAAATTTTTCTTTTCATCTACGCCTCCTTAATGTCTCGCGGAAAACTTAGTAACTAAAATTCAACTCTAACGTTTTGACGTTGGGCTTCATCAGTAACTTCAAATAAAGCCTTTTTAACAAAGCCGAATAAACCCGCAATAATATTACTTGGTACAACAGAGATCTTAGTGTTATATTGGGTCACCACGGCATTATAATATTTCCGAGCTCCCGCAATTTCAGCTTCCATTGTTTTTAATGATTGTTGTAAATCTAAGAAGTTAGTATTGGCCTTTAGATCAGGATAAGCTTCAGAAATTGCCATCAAGCGGCCTAAAGCCCGAGATAAATCACCTTCAGCAGCTAGTTTTTCTTCCATGTCTTTCGCATTCATTGCGTTAGAACGAGCAGAGATTACGTTTTCTAAAGTTTCCTTTTCATGTTTGGCGTAACCCTTAACCGTTTCTACTAAGTTAGGAATTAAATCATAACGTTTAACTAAATGCACATCCATGGCGGAAAATGCTTCATCACACTTATTCCGCATTTTAACTAACGTGTTATAAGTGTTCATTACAAATAGAACTAGCATAGCTACGATTACAATACCAATAAAAATTGGATTTGAAACAAACTCTGGCATATGATACCTCCTATAATTACTTTCATTATATATTTATCAATAATTAAAGACAAGCATATGCACTTTACGGTACTTGAAATTGAATCGGTTAGCGCTTATAATAACTTTACGGGGATGTCTTGGTTTCGACAGGATTTCGCTTGATTTAAATTGCAGTGGTGTGACTACCTAAAAGTCAAAACAAAATAACTGAAAACAGATTTGCTTTCGCTGCTTAATTAGTCAACTTTAGACTTCAGCGCACCGAACTATCATTGGCTAATGGTGATGATTCAGGTGTCAGATACATTAGCTAAGCTTTATTGTTATCTGGTCAATAAAGTCGAAAACCTCACAGATAACCATCAAGTAAAGCGTCTATCCTTAGCTTGATGTACCCTAGATAGACTAAACTGTAGATATTTAAATGTGAGGCACTTTCTGGACAGGGGTTCAACTCCCCTCATCTCCACCAAAAGATGCAAGACAAAATTAATTAAGAAAGTTCAGAGAATTAACTCT
>CAZAZP010000015.1:0-23847 GCA_964489695.1 uncultured Erysipelotrichaceae bacterium
GTCAAATATAAAGCTGTTTTTTATTTAGTGTCTACTTGACAGGTACTAGTATCTTACCTCTTTTTAAAGTTTGATGAATTGTTCAACATCTACGACGAAGATAGTGGCACCACCAACTGGTACTTCGACGGGGAAAGAAGCAAATCTTCCGATGTCATAAGATGCGGTTGAAGGAACAATTTCCGTCCGGCGTCGGCTTTCACCGCCGATTAACTCGATGACATGTTCAACTTTGTCATCATCAGTACCAACAATAATAGTCGTATTACCGGCCTTTAAGAAACCACCAGTTGTCGCAAGACGGGTAACTTGATAATTCTCTTTCGTTAAAGCTGCCACGACACTGGCGCTATCATCGTTAGATACGATGGCTAAAATTAGTTTCATATCGACACCTCTCTTTTGTCATTATTTTAACACAATTATGCTAGTAAATGTTAAACGTTAAAGCGAAAATGCAAAATATCGCCATCTTTTACATGGTAGTCTTTGCCTTCTAAGCGTAGCTTACCAGCTTCTTTCACAGCTAACTCACTACCATACTGCACTAACTCAGAATAACTGTAAGTTTCCGCCCGAATAAAGCCCTTTTCAAAGTCACTGTGGATGATACTGGCACAAGTCGGAGCTTTCATGCCTTTAGTAAAAGTCCAAGCATGAACTTCTGGTTTACCCACCGTAAAAAAGGTGGCTAAATCTAATAAGTCATAGCAACTTAAAATAATTTGATCAAGCCCACTTTGTTTAATCCCAAAATCAGCTAAAAAGGCTTGGCGATCAGCTGATGGTAAAGCGACTAATTCCGCTTCAATTTGGGCCGCAATCGCAATTACTGGGCTCTGATCTTTTTCAGCGAAAGCTTGAACAGCTTGATAATAGCTGTTTTTTTCTGCGGCGACAATGGTATCTTCAGCCAGATTAGCAATATAAATAACGGGTTTACTAGTTAATAAGTGTAAACTTTGATATAAGTCATTATCAGTTTCATTTTTATCAAGTGAGCGTAAGGTTTGATTAGTTAAAAGGTGTTGTTTCGCTTTTTCTAAACTAGCTAACTCTTTTAAAGCGGCTTTATCTTGCGTCTTTGTTTTCCGTGTGACTTTCTCTAAACGATGATCTAGCGTGGCTAAATCAGCTAAGATTAATTCTAAATTAACTATTTCAATATCACGAAGCGGATCAACATTCTGTTCGACGTGAATGACTTTTGGATCATCAAAACAGCGAACAATATGACAAATGGCATCAACTTCGCGAATATGGGCTAAAAACTGATTACCCAAACCTTCACCTTGGCTCGCACCTTTGACTAAACCCGCAATATCGGTAAATTCAAAAGTCGGATAAATCACTTTTTTAGGTTGAAACAAAGTACAGAGATAATCAACTCGTGCATCGGGGACACTAACTACTCCAACGTTTGGAGCAATCGTCGCAAAGGGATAATTAGCTGCTTCTACTTGTGAATTTGTGATGGCATTGAAAAGGGTGGATTTCCCCACGTTTGGTAAGCCGACAATCCCGGCGGTTAAAGGCATAATTTATTCCACTTTCTAAGAGCTTTACTCATTGCTTTTGATAATTTTTTTTAATTTCTTTTCAAAGTCGGGTCGTTCTAGCATAATAATATTATTACAACCAAGACACTGAATCTTGATATCGACTCCCACGCGCACGATCTTCCATTCAGTTGATTTTTTACAAGGATGGGGTTTTTTCATTTCAATAATATCATTGAGTTTATAATCCATAATTCAGCCTCCGTAAATTGTAAGCCTTCAAAGTATTATTCAATAAGGCATGAATTGTCAAGGGGCCAACCCCTTTAGGAACGGGAGTCAAATAGCCAGCTATGTGTTGCACGTTAGCAAAATCAACATCGCCAACTAAGTGCCCTTCAGCAGTTTTATTAATCCCAACATCAATTACAAAAGCCCCAGGTTTAATCCAATGTCTTTTGACTAAGGCGACTTGACCCACTGCGGCTACGACGACATCAGCTTGTTTAGTCAGTTCAGCCAAGTGTTGAGTTTTAGAGTGACAAATAGTGACGGTCGCATTAGCTTGTAAAAGTAAATGGGCTAAGGGTAAGCCAACTAATTGACTACGTCCAATCACTACTGCATTTTTCCCAGTTAACGGATAGTTTACTGATTTAATAATTTCCATTACCCCTAAAGGAGTACAAGGTACAAATGTTTTTTGGTTACTGAGAAGTTTGCCGAGATTAAGCGGATGTAAACCATCAACATCCTTACTAGGATCAACCGCATTAGTAATGATGAGTGGATTTAAGTGGGCTGGTAAAGGTAACTGAACTAAAATACCATCCACATCAGGAGCTTGATTTTCTTGTTTGATAGTTTCTAAAAGACGAGCTTCACTAATATCAGCGGGTAACTTTAATACCTTGACGCGCATTCCAACGGCTTGGCAGGCTTTTGTCTTGCCTTTAACGTAAGAGAGACTGGCGGGATTATCTCCCACTAAAATGACGGCTAGTTGTGGGGCATCATGGCCTTGGCTCGCCAATAAAGTAATAACATTTTTAATTTCTTGGTTTAGTTTTGTCGCTAAAGCTGTTCCAGAAATAAGCTGTGCCATAAAGTTCCTCCTATCTTCTTTATTATAACTGAAAATAATCCGTTTATAACAGCATTATCCCGAGCAAGATACGGTATAATGAGCTTATAAAGGGGATATTATGCAACAACCATTAGCCTATCGCTTACGACCTAAGACCTTGGCAGATATTTTTGGCCAACAACATCTAATTGGTTCAGGTAAGATTTTAAATCAATGTATCAATAAAAAGCAATTATTTTCTTTGGTTTTTTATGGTCCAGCTGGTACCGGTAAAACAACTTTAGCCCTAGTTTTAGCTGCAGAATTAAAACGTCCCTATCGCTTATTTAATGCGGTCATCAATAATAAGCAAGACATGGTCGCGATTTTTGAAGAAGCCAAACTAACTACTAATTTAATTATGATTATCGAAGAAATCCATCGATTAAATAAAGATAAACAAGATCTCTTATTACCATATTTAGAAGCAGGCGTGATTACAGTGATTGGAACCACCACGGCAAATCCTTTTCATGCTATTAATCCAGCCATTCGTTCACGTCTACATTTACTAGAAGTCAAACGCTTAAGTCCCACCGAGATGATTGAAGCTTTAAACCACCTACTGGCCAAAACCGACCAAATTGGTAGAAAAGTAGAATTTGAGGCCGGGGTAGCTGAGATTATTAGCCAATTAAGTAATGGGGATTTACGTTATGCACTTAATCTGTTAGAAGTTTGTCTTTTGGCCAGTAATGCGACAGTAATTAGTAAAGAGTTAGTTTTAGACTATTTAGGCTTAGCCAACATGTCAATTTATAAAGGTGATGATGAATATTTTGATGCCTTAAGTGCTTTACAGAAATCGATTCGGGGAAGTGATGTAAACGCTGCTTTATATTATTTAGCCCGGTTGATTGTGGCAGAAGATCTGGACAGTTTAGAACGACGTTTACTCGCAACTGCATATGAAGATATTGGTTTAGCAAATCCAGCCGCCGCAGCTCGAGCAGTTAGTGCGATTGAGGCAGCGAAGCGGATGGGCTTCCCGGAAGCTAAATTAGCTTTAGCTGTCACGGTAATAGAACTAGCTTTATCCCCAAAATCTAAAAGCGCCAATCAAGCTATTGATCAAGCACTGGCCTTAAATCAATCCCAGCCTTTAGCAGTACCTACTTACTTAAGATTAACTACTGCTTTACCAGAAACAGACCGTTATCCGTATGATCGCCCCGATTTATGGCCATTAATTCAATACTTACCCGATGAAATTCAGTCGGTTGAATTTTATATCCCAAACTTACTGAGTGAATTTGAGCGAATATTAGCTAATAATTACCAGAAATTACGCCAAAACCCACGTAGTAAAGCTTTAGCTACGCTTAAAAAACCATAAGTTTCGGCGCTTTAAGCCTAATAAACCCCGCGCATAAAAGTAAGCCCCAATTTGAATGGCTAACCATAAGGCTAAAGTAGCCAACAGTAAGCTAAAAGCTATTTCTAAATGCGGAACATTTACAAGCATTAACCGACAAGGCATCAAAAGCATGGAGAAAAAAGGAAAAAAAGACAAATAGTAACCTAAACCTTGAGTTAAATGAACAGGTGTATTAAGCGTTAAAGCTAGATAATAAGCCGCTAATAACAAAATATAAGTCGGGCCTTGGATAATCCCGGCTTCTTCAATATTCGAAACATGGCTAGCTAAGATTACTAAGATAATTTGTACTAATAAAATACCCGCCAACAAAAAGATGGCGCAAAGTAGTAAGCTAGAAAAAAATGGCCAGTCAAAATTAAAGCTAGCTAACCAATCATTAAAAGTTAAAACATCAGCGGGAACGAAATTTAACAAGCGTCCAACCGCTAAGAGACCTGCTCCTTGATCATAAACATGACGGATTAATAATAAACCAAGTAAAAGGGCGAAGTTAATCAATAAATGGAGCATTATCGACAACCAACCAATAATAATCTTGGCCAGAAAATGAGTTTTAGCGGTGACCGTAGTTAAAATTAGTTCAATCACTTTACTGGATTTCTCATTAACGACTTCCGTTGCGATTAATGAACAAAAACCTAACACCAGAAAATAACTCGTCGATAAAATAAGCATTGATAATTGTTGCTTATCCGCTGAAAAATTTTGATTATTAATAATTTCATAATTAATCTGGGGCGACAAAATGCTAGCCACCAGATTATTTACAGCTGGAGCTTGTTTTGGGGTGAGTAATTCCCACTGTAAGCTAGTGATTAAAGCATTGAGTTGACTTTGGTTATTGAGACTAATTGGGTTATCGGTAACGATTGTCCAAACTTCATCCTGGTGGGACAAATAGATAGCTTGCTTTTTAGTGGGCGTACTATCAGTAGAAAACTCGAACTGAAATATTGTTTGATAAGGCTCATACGCGGTTAAGTTATCTAACTGTTTTGGTAATACTACCACCGTTTTTTCTAAGAGCGCGGGATAACAAAACTCAATTACTTTATCTGCATAAATACCCAAAGTAAACAAGGTCCCACTTAATAAACAAATCAAAGCAAACGTTAAGGTCCCAAAGCGGCGCCGTAACGAGAAAATAATTAGTGTTTTCATGTTCGTGCTAATAACTCCACCAGTGGGAGTAATTCAATCTTTAAAAAATCGAGCGGATAACGCGCTAAGTTTTCATTAACAAAATTTAAAGCGGAACGTTCATCAATGAAAATTAAGCGAATACGTTGACCTAAAACCGCCACATCAATCACTCCCGGGTAATGATAGTAATTTTCCTGATGATTAGTTATTGTTACGGCTCGAAAAGGTTGCCTATTTTTTAAATCAGATATATAACCAAAATCCTTCGTTTTTCCTTGTTGGATAACTAAAATCTTATTCGCAAATTCTTCAAATAAATCATATTGATGGCTAGAAATAAGAATATATTTCTGTTGCGCTTTTAACTCAGTTAAAGTTTGTTTAAAAAGTTGTACATTTTCCACGTCTAAACCAGTAAAAGGTTCATCTAAAATAATAATTAATGGATCATGTAATAAAGCCGCAATCAATTGAACTTTCTGTTGATTGCCTTTTGAAAGATACTTTATTTTCGTATTAGCATAGTGACTGATCGCCAATTTGTTTAGCCAGTAATCTAAAGCCGTGGCTAATGTTTGGGTAGCTAAATTTTGTAAGTGACCAAAAAACTCTAATTGAACTTGCACCGTTAAATCTTTAAACAGACTACGTTCTTCTGGCAAATAACCAAAACAACTACGTGCTTGTTGGCGGATAGTTTGCTGATTAAACAGAATCTGCCCTTGATCTAACGGGATTAAGCCAAGCAATAAACGAAACGTCGTGGTTTTACCACTACCATTTTCTCCAATTACTCCCAGAATTTCAGCGGGCGCGACACTAAAGGATAAATCTTCAACTCCGCGGGTCTTACCATAATATTTTGTTACTTGCTGGAACTCTAACAAAAAATCACCTCAATTAAGTATTGAGGTGATTATTAAGTAATCCTATTTTTAAGTTTCCGATTAACTTGCTGAGCTAAGGCGAAACTGCCACTACCAAGCAAGAAGATATAACCATACCTAGTCTCTTTAATCTGGAAGATGCCCAACGATCGTAACTGTTGAAACTCAACTAAGTTCGGGTCATAAAAGCTTAACCGTAAAGAAAATGGGGTATTAGTGAGCACTTTAATATTACTTAAGCCGCCACAGGCTTCAATAAAGTCTTGGATAATTTGCGTTTGTCGACCAGCTTGGAAGAAATCCAACGCTAATTGCTTATAATAAAACGTAAAGACTACATAATAAATAATAAAGCTAATTATTCCTAACCCAATCAGGGCTCCTAGCATTTGGCGAATTACCGGTAATTTTAGATAAACATATAAATCAAAGATATTACCAACCGCTACCAAGCCACTAGTAGTACTAGCAGTACCGATATAAACATTTAAAATTGGTAAAATGGCATAAAGTAAAGCCAAATAAAGATAGTGGAATATAAGTAAAGCGGGGGCTAAAAATAATAAGAATAGTTCATAAGGTAATAAAGTATTACCAAAAGTAGATAAGACAATTAACACTAGCACTAAAATTAAGGATTTATTTCTTTCAATTTTATCCCGCGTTTTTTCCCAGATTGAGATTAGAATTGCTGGGATAATAAATAAAGTAACCAAGTAATTTGGGGTAATAAACCGACCAACACCACCAGTAAAGACGTTTTGGGCAATTTGAGCAGTCCAGATCGTAATATCACCTAGATAGTTATTACCGACCGCATCAATCCAGGCACCACCAGCCGCATTAAATAGGAAGGGTTGCCGGATTAAGTTCGGAACATTTAATAAAGTGTAAAGTCTTTCTAACAAACCATAAAAGAAAAGACTGACAGGATTATTAATATCATAAGCAATCAATTTATAAACAAATTCAGAAAAAGATAAAAGATAAGGAATCGTTAAGATCCATAAACCAATTAGAAAAAAGCCCAACACTAAGCTATTAACAATAAACCAGACATTTTGACTGAGAAAAGACATAAAGCTGTAGCGTGAGCGGTTTAAACTTAATTTATATAAATAATGAACAAAGATACCTAAGAATAAAACTTGTAAAGTCCCAGCACCAAACGGATTAGATGGGATTATTAAACTAGCTAGGGGACTACTTTTATAAACAAAGACTTCCGCAAAGCTATTATTTAAAACAACTAAAGCCAATAACATTAATGCTGGCAAAGAATGTTGGTGTTGCTTATAAAGTAAGTGTAAACCAATAATCAACGGCGCTGCTTCTAAAAATAGAGACGAAAAATTAAGTAATATTTGCGCTAAAGAAGCATATAGTGTGCCGGCAATATCCCAGTAAACTTGAAAATTAGGGCTTAAAACCAATCCACTGATTGTTTTAATAATTGTGACAATTAGGATGAGCTCTAAAGGGACTCTTACTTGATCATATAAAGAATTCCATCTTTTCATACATCAACCTCTCAATCTATGGTAACATTATTATACACTTGAATCAATCAAAGAGGTAGGGTTCATGCAAGTTATTTTAGCGACACAACAACAACATTTCTTTCAAATCTGCTATATCAGACATAAAGTGTTCGTCGAAGAACAAGCAGTTTCATTAGAGGAAGAACTAGATCAACTGGATTATGACTGTTGGCATTTTTTATTATTACAGAATGAGGTCGCGATTGGCTGCTGTCGTTTAATTCGTTATCCAGCATATCTGAAACTGGGGCGCTTAGCAGTTTTAAAAAGTGCGCGACATCAAGGTGGCGCAACCCAGCTTTTAAAATATTGTGAACAATTTGCTTTAAAACAAGGTTATTCCTTAATTAAATTAGGAGCCCAATTAGCAGCCGTCGAGCTATATGAAAAAAATGGTTATCAAACACAAGGAAAAATCTTTTTGGATGCGAATATTGAGCATATTATGATGGAGAAAAAGTTATGCGAATAAAAGCCGCAAAAAAAGTCTTTGTCTTGGATTTATTTTTAGCTGGATTGCTAGTGATTTTTAGCCTAACTAGCTTATTTTCCATTTACTTAGCTGCCCCAATTAGCTTGGTTTCCGGTATCTTTGGGAAACAAATCCAATGGATTCTGGTTAGTCTTTTGGTTTTGATCGTGTTAATTCGCCTAGGTAGTAATAAAATCTTTGAATTAAATCGCGTGGCTTATTGGTTTTTATTAGCTGCTTTAGCGTTATTAATCTTAGACCGTTATATTGATTTACCGTTTATTAGTCCTATTAAAGGTTCCCGTTCTTGGTTTGTTTTCCCTAAAATAGGTTCATTTCAACCAAGTGAGTTCATGAAATGGGTATTATTAATTAAAACAGCTGAAATTATTGATAATCACAATCGCTTTAAAAAGGAACATTCTTATCGTTCTGATATCTTATTGTTTTATAAAGTTTTCCAATATATTGCTTTACCATTATTATTAATGATTTTACAACCTGATACCGGGATTCCATTAATTATTTTAGCGGGGTTAGCTGTGATGCTCATGCTTTCCGGAATTCAAAAAGGTTGGATCATTGGTGGTATTTCATTAGTGGTAGTGGTATTTTTCATAATCGTGACGCTTTTTCAAAGTAACCCCACTTTATTAGGAAAAATCTTGGGTGCTCCTTATAAATTAAATCGTTTTTACGGTTGGTTAGAATCAGAAAAGTATTATTTATCGTTTGGTAATCAGCTCTATCAATCACTAATGGTAATTGGTTCAAGCGGTTTATTTGGACATACTTTAAAACAAGTTGTGTTGTATTTTCCAGAGCCACATAATGATTTTATTTTTACGGTAATTATTCAAAACTTAGGACTAATTGGTGGTCTTTATATTTTAGCTTTGTTTACAACCTTTAATCTAAAATTAGCTTTAATTGCTAGTAAATATTCAACCTTTCGAGAAAAATACCTCGTAGCAGGACTACTAGGCATTTTATTATTCCAACAAATTGAAAATCTAGGGATGGTAGTAGGTCTTTTACCGATTACCGGGATTACCTTACCATTAATTTCTTATGGCGGGTCGTCTTTATTATCTTATATGATTCCTTTAGCCATCGTCTTTTTAATGAGTAGTCATAATCTGTTAGAAGGTCGCTAAAAGAGGTGGGTTAATTTACTAAAATATTTATCTGGTCGATAGCGAGCAAAGGCAATCTCACGCTCACTTAGTCGACATTCAATCATTCGAGCATCTTTTAAATCAATTGTATGTGCATCCCAACCAAGGAAAGCCTGATTAAAGTCAGTGCTTTTTAAGGTGATTTTCGTTTGAGCGTTTAAAATTAAAGGAACACGCAATGAACGAAACAAACGATGATGAATACCCGTAATTTCAGTTAGTTGTAATAACTCCAAATCATTAAGCATGACAGCACCACCGAGCGAGCGATTATAGGCGGTTGAGCCTAATTGAGTACTAACACATAAACCAGTTCCACGGAAAGTCTCAAAATATTCATCATTAATATAAACATCCATAATTTGGGTGTGAATAATATTTTCAATGCGACCTTCATTAACCGCATAGTAGGTAGTAACATCATCTTTAAAAACGCGAATTTCTAACAATCTTTTCGTTATTTTAGTTGGCGTTAAGTGGGTTAAATCAGCCATTAATTGGTCAAGTTCTTCAATCGTATATTCACTAAAAAAACCTAAGGTTCCAGTATGAATCGGTAAAAATAAGATCGATTCAATTTGGTTAAGATACTGATCGACCGCCCGTAAAAAAGTACCATCACCACCTAAAGCCAGGACTAATTCAGGTTGATCTTTATCAAAGATAAAACCAGCTTGAAGCAAAGCTTGTTTAATTTTTGGGGCAAAAGATTGTGATAGTTCATCTTCTTTCACAACTAAAGCAAAACGTTGCATGATTTCCCTCCTTAGCACAAATTAAGTAGTAATCAATTACTCATAATTTAAAATAAGCCAGTGATTTCAAAGTTTTCGTTAATATCAATCTGTTCAGCACTCGGATGGCGGGGTAAGCCAGGCATTGTCATCACATCACCTGCTAACGCCACCACAAATCCGGCGCCAGCTGAAACTCTTAAACCGGTGATGGTAATCGTAAAGTCGGTTGGTCGGCCTTTAATTTTTGCATCATCAGTTAAAGATAAGGGTGTTTTAGCGATACAAACCGCTAATTCATCACCATGGTTTTGTTTAATCAAGGCTAATTGGGCTTGAGCGCTGGGGGTAAAAACCACATTTTTACCACCATAAATATTTTTAACAACTTGCGTAAGTTTTGTTTCTAAATTAGCGGATAAGTCATAAGTATGCTTGATGGTAATTGGCTTTTCAATCACGGTTAAAACTTGCTCAGCTAGTTCGCGAGCGCCTATCCCGCCTTTTCCCCAAGCTTCACAAAGGGCAAATGGTACTGCTTGAGAAGCACAATAATCTTTAATAACCGCGATTTCTGCTGTTTGATCACTAGCAAATAAGTTTAAAGCGACGACAACCGGACTATTAAACGAGCGGATCGTAGCTAAATGTTGGTCCAAGTTAGCAAGTCCCTGCTTAACAGCGGCAGGATCAAATTCATTAATCGAGGCGGCGTCCACCCCACCATGGAGTTTTAAGGCTTTAACCGTGACTACAATCACGACCGCACTTGGAGCAAGTTTACCGAAGCGACATTTAATGTTAAAGAATTTTTCGGCTCCTAAATCTGCGCCAAAACCAGCTTCAGTGACAACATAATCAGCTAAACGAGTGGCTAAACTCGTGGCAATAATCGAATTATTCCCATGGGCAATATTAGCGAACGGACCACCATGAATTAGCATCGGATTATGTTCTAACGTTTGAACTAAATTTGGTAAAAGGGCATCTTTCATAATGGTCGTAACAGCCCCAACAATTTTTAAATCAGCAACAGTTACGGGTTGATTATCTAAGTTATAACCAATCACGATTTTCGCTACCCGTTGTTTAAAGTCAGTTAAAGAAGTAGCTAAACATAAAATAGCCATAATTTCACTAGCAACCGTGATAACAAAAGAACTAGCGCGGCTCGCGGCGGGACGAGTAGAAATTAAAGTCACGTTGCGTAAAGCGCGATCATTCATATCTAAAGCCCGAGGCCAGCTAATTTTATTGATGTCTAAACGAAGTTTATTCCCAAAGTATAAATGATTATCAATCACCGCACTAATCAGATTATGTGCTGCAGTAATGGCATGTAAATCGCCAGTAAAGTGGAGGTTAATATCTTCCATCGGGTTAACTTGCGCATAACCACCACCCGCAGCACCGCCTTTTAAACCAAAGACTGGTCCCATTGACGGTTCTCTTAAAGCTCCAATCACCGATTTACCAAGGTGGGCTAAACCATCCACTAAACCAATGGCGGTTGTCGATTTACCTTCCCCAAAAGGAGTGGGATTAATCGAGGTCACTAAGATGATTTGTCCGTGCTTGTTTTGTGGGATTTTATCGGGCCTTAGCTTAGCTTTGTTTTGGCCATAAGGAATTAAAGCTGGTGCAGGTATTGCCAGTTTTTCCGCGATCTCATTAATCGCTAATGGCGGATGGGCTTGGGCGATTTCAATGTCTGTTTTCATTCAGGCTCCTTATCTGCAGTGATATTTTTCCGATTTTCTAAGGCTTTCATTAAAGTCATTTCATCAACATATTCGAGTTGACTACCCATCGGTAAACCATGAGCTAAGCGCGTCAGTTTTAAATGCGGATAGGGGGCTAATAATTTACTTAAGTATAACGCGGTAGTTTCGCCTTCAATCGTAAAACTCGTCGCAATAATTAACTCTTTAACCTCTGCTAGTCGCGCTGGTAATGAGGCGAGATTTAAATCTTCCGGTAACAAGCCCTTACTAGTAGAAATAACCCCGTTTAAAACATGGTAATATCCATGATATGTCTGCATATTTTCTAACGCTATGACATCTTTATAATAACTTACGACACATAGTTGACTCGGGTCACGACTTTGATCAGCACAAATTGGACAAAGCGGTTTACTACTCAGAAAACCACAGCGTTTGCAAGTAGTCAAACTATTTCGGCTATTTTTTAAAGCTAACATAAAATCCTGTTGGTCAGCAGCTGGTAATTCCAATAAAGCAAACGCGTAACGTTCAGCTGTTTTTTGGCCAACTCCTGGCAATTTACGGAAACTATTAACTAAAGCATAAAAAGCTTCGGGTAATAACATAATATCTCCTTATTATTCATCAATTATTTCAACTAAACCTTCCCCGAACAGATCAAGAATTTTCGTTTCGGTCGTTGCTGGTGCGGTTTTTGTTGTCTTGGGTACTTCAAAAGTTATTTTATACGCTTCAGGTAAACTATTAGCCTGTTGGCGGGCTTTAAATGCAGTCAATAATTGTTGCTGTTGCTTATCATTAATTGCGAATACTTGATATGGTTGCTGAAAGACTTGTTGGGTAAAAACTAAGGTATCGGTTAAAGCAAAATTATTAATCTCAATTGTTAACGCATTAAAAGTGGAAACTAAAATTATGTAATTAGCGCCCACCGCTAAAACAGTACAATTACTAAAAGCTTTTGCTAAACGACTAAATTTTAAATCAAGTTCATATTGTTTTAATTGCGACCAGTGCGCATTTATTCGTTCCCGTTGTTGTTTATTGGCTCCAACTAATAAACCTAAATAGACTTCTTCATCATAGGCTAGTGCGGCTAGTTGCTTATCTTTTGCAGGTTGAGCTTTTGGTGCTTCAACCGTGCTATTATTGGGGGTAATTTGGCTAGTTGGACTGGCAGAAGTAATTTCGGGAGTTCTTTCAACTTCAACTTGAGCAATATCATAAACCGCAAATTTCAAGATTGCTAGTTCAAACTGGGTAGTAACATTACTTGAAAAACGATAATCATTGTTGGTATCTAATAAAATAGCTAAAAAATCTAGCGTTGAAGCAGGTGTTAATTCAGCTAACAACGCTTCAAGTTGGGGATGATTATTAAGGTTGGTAAATTCTAAACTATTAGTTTGGAGGTAAATGGTAATATCTTTTAAAATCTTAATTAAATCCATCGTTAAGCGCCGGATATCAATCCCTTTTTCATCAAAATAACGAATTAACCTTAATAATTCACTAATTTCTCGCTGAAAGGCTAAAGTCAAAAATTGCAGCTTATCTTCATAAGTAGTAATACCATAAACTGTCCGGATTTCAGCAGCTGAAAGTTTACCTTCACTATAAGAAATACCTTGATCAAGAATACTTAAAGCATCGCGCATCCCGCCATCTGCTAAGGAGCTAATTAAAGTTAAAGCTTCTGGTTCATAATCAATTTTTTCTTGGGCTAAAACTCGTTCCATCATTCCTTCCATCGCGGCAGTGGTAACTTTCACAAAATCATACCGTTGACAGCGTGAAATAATCGTGGGTAAAACCTTATGGGGCTCAGTCGTAGCTAAAATGAAAATGACATGCGCTGGTGGCTCTTCTAAAGTCTTCAGTAAAGCGTTAAAAGCGCCCGTTGACAGCATATGAACTTCATCAATAATATAGATTTTATATTTCCCTAATAAAGGTGAATACTTAACTTTTTCAATTAAATCCCGAATTTCATCGACCCCATTATTACTAGCAGCATCAATTTCCACGACATCGGGATGCGTATTATTTAAAGCAGCTTCACAGTTTTGGCAGTGATTGCAGATAAGTTCATTTGGGGTGGTACAGTTTACCGATTTGGCCAAAAGTTTAGCCACACTAGTTTTTCCGGTACCGCGCGGACCACAAAATAAATAAGCATGTGCAATTTTTTCAGTCGTTAAGGCATTACTTAAAGTTTGAATAATATGATCTTGCCCAACAATTTCACCAAAGGTGGTGGGTCGATAGGTCCGATATAATGCTTGATAGGCCATCTGAATCTCCTTTAATTAATTATAACAAAACAATCTTCACTGCGGAGCTTATTTTCGTTTCTCGTGAAAAAAATCAACTAATAGCTGCCCGCATTTATCAGCTAAAACCCCACCAGTTACTAACAACTGATGATTTAAATATGGTTGGTTAAGCAAAGCAAAAGCACTCCCGCAAGCACCGCTTTTTGGATCATAAGCACCAAAGACTAAGCGTTTTAAGCGGGCATGGACTAAAGCACCGACACACATGGCACAAGGTTCTAAAGTGACATAGAGCGTACAATAATTTAAGTTCCAAGTCGCTAAGTTTTTACTGGCTTGATTAATTGCCATTATTTCAGCATGGGCTAAAGCATTATTTAAAGTGATTTTCTGATTAAAACCCTGGCCAACGATTTCGCCATCTTTGACAATAATCGCTCCAATCGGAACTTCATCCGCTTGTAAAGCTAAAGCTGCTTGTTTTAAGGCCAGCTCCATAAAAGATTGATCCATAATTTTCTCCATAAAAAAGGTACACCCAAACAGAGGTTAAGTAAGGCTGCTTCCTTCCGGTCCTGACCTGATTATAACATGTTTGTTGTACCATCTTTAGTATAACGGAAATTTAAGTGTCTGCCAAGAGTTATGGCTTAATCTGTGTAAGACCACCTAAATAAGGTTGTAGCACAGTCGGAATCATAATTGAACCATCAGCTAAGAGATTGTTTTCTAAAAAGGCAATCAACATCCGTGGTGGTGCCACCACCGTATTATTTAAGGTATGGGCAAAATAGCGACCATCAGGTCCATCGACCCGAATTTTTAAGCGCCGGGCTTGAGCATCACCAAGATTAGAACAGCTACAAACTTCAAAATATTTTCCTTGGCGAGGACTATAAGCTTCGACATCGACACTTTTCACCTTTAAATCCGCCAGGTCACCAGAACAACATTCTAAAACTCGGACGGGAATATCTAGTGATAAGAAAAAGTTTACTGAGTGGGTATAAAGCTTTTCAAACCAAGCGGCACTATCAGCTGGATTACAAACCACAATCATTTCTTGTTTTTCGAATTGGTGAACGCGATAGACACCTCGTTCTTCAATGCCATGGGCGCCAACTTCTTTTCGGAAACAGGGTGAATAGCTGGTCATAGTTTGGGGTAAAGTCTCTTCTTTTAAGATTGTATCAATATAGCGACCAATCATTGAATGTTCGCTGGTACCGATTAAGTAAAGATCTTCGCCTTCAATTTTGTACATCATGTTTTCCATTTCCGCAAAACTCATCACACCACTAACGACTTCTTGGCGAATCATAAACGGTGGAATACAATAAGTAAAACCTTGGTTAATCATAAAATCGCGGGCATAAGCTAAAATCGCTGAGTGCAAACGAGCAATATCACCGATTAAATAATAAAAACCATTACCACTGACTTTGCGTGAGCTTTCTAAATCTAAGCCGCTGAGTTTTTCCATAATATCAGTATGGTAAGGAATTTCAAACGAGAAATCACGAATCGTGCCATAGCGCGCCACTTCAACGTTTTCACTATCGTCTTTACCAATGGGCACACTAGCATCAATAATATTCGGTAAAACCAACATAATCTCTAAGATTTCAGCTTGAAGCTGAGTTTCTTTTTGTTCTAACTCAGTTAATTCAGCAGCTAAAGTCGTCATTTCAGCTTTTAAGGCTTCAGCTTGCGCGACTTCTTTTTGGCGCATTAGTTCACCAATTTGTTTGCTAGCTGCGTTTCGTTGGCGGCGAATCTCATCGCCACGGGTTTTTGAAGCTCTAAATTGTTCATCTAAAGCTAAAACCTGATCAACTAACGGGAGTTTTTCAGTTTGAAACTTCTTTTCAATGTTTTCTTTGACTAAAGCGGGGTTAGTCCGAATTAAGTTAATGTCTAGCATTTGACCTCCTAAAATAAAAAAAGACAACACTCTGCTGGGACGATGTCTCGTGTTGCCACCCAAATTCAAATTGTTTTTAACCAACAATTTCTCACTTTGATAACGGTTGCCCGGGAAGGATTAGTTCCACTCAGAACTGGACTTCAGCTGTCATGCCAATGATTTTCACCAACCATCATTTCTCTAAAGACAAATTCAGCGTACTTTGGTTCTTCAATGTTTGACTTTATAGTAATATAGGACTAGTTAATTGTCAAGATTGGTAAATCTGCCAGTTGCTTCAACTTTATATATAATTAAGCTAGTTTATAATCTTATTACTAGTCGACAAAATCGTCTTATCTTGACAATGTAAGGGTTATCATTTATGATATAAGTATCTAATATACAAAATAATGTATATTAAGGAGGTTTATGATTAAGATAGTTGTTGGTGGACAAATGGACAAACAACTTTTAGCTCAATTATTTACCAAATATGGTGGAGATCAAATTGAAGTTAAGGTTATGTCCGACATTGAAGCCGCCGTAGCTGTCCAAACTGGACAAGCGGATTATTATTTCGGTGCTTGTGCGACTGGAGCTGGCGGAGCTCTAGCGATGGCAATCGGATTAATTGGTCATCAATATTGCGCATCTATCAGCATTCCAGGCAAGATTATGGATGATGAAGAAATTCGTCAACAAATATCTGAGGGGAAAAAAGCTTTTGGATTCGTCAATTATGATGCAGAAAAAGTCATCCCAATTATTATGGAAGAATTATTGAAAGGATAGGAGGATTGTATGGTTTTTGAAATTAATGCTTTAACAATTATTGTTATGGCCGCACTTGGTGCTGTAGCTGCTTACTTATCGAATCAAAACATTGCGGTGTTTAATGATGGTATGCGGCCAATGTACCCACAGTATTTGAATAAGGTGATGGATCGTAAAACTTTATTCGCGACAAGCTTTGCTTTGTCATTTGGTTTGGTGGTAGGCTTTGGAGTTCCTACCTCAATCGCTGGTAAAATTATTATTGTGCATACGATTTTATTAGCCACTGATATTATTGGCGCGCTGTTTAATGATGACAAAACAGGAATGCTAATTGCTACCGTGGTTGGTGGTGTCTTCGGTGTTATGCTACTATTTGGTATGCAAGTTATCGTTGATGTTATTTCTAAACTACCAGTAAACTTCTTAGGCTCGTTAGCCACCGTTGGTAGTTTGATTATTGTTTCCTTTGCTGTTTTACCAGCTTTAGCCATTGCTTATCAAGCGGGAGTAGTTAAGGTGGGATTGTTTTCTTATTAACTTTATTAGTTAAACAAGTAACCGTCCTCTTTGGAACATTTAAATTTAATGACATTACCGTAGCGTTAAACTCTGACGGGATGGCTTTATTGTTTGCGATTGTCGCGATGGTAGTTGTGGCTGCTGGAGTTAAAACTGAAAGCAAGGGTACATCAGCTGTCTTTGCAGTATTTACTGACAACATTGATCGCATCAAAAAGAACATTGTTGTTTTAGCGCTTGCTGGTGGAATTGTGGCTTTAGCTACAACTTTGCTATTAATTGCTGAAGGTCCCGCTTCGCTAACTTTAACAGCTGATGGTCAATATTTGGAAGCAGCTATTATTGCGTTAGGCCGGGCTGTGGGCTTTATCCCTCTTGTTATGACGACCGCCATCATTTCAGGAGTTTATTCACCCGCTGGTACTAAACTAGTTCACGTTCCTGCTATTCTTTTCATTAACATGGGTATTATGGGAATGGCTGGTTCATTTGTGGTTGGTAGTTTAATTATGGTGGCTGAAGTCTTATTACTAGGCTTTATCGCTACTGGCATGGACAAGTTCCCAGGAATGAAGGATTTAGGGGATAACATTCGGACCGCTATGAGTAAAGTGTTAGACCTAGTGTTATTGGTTGGTGGGATGTTAGCTGCTAATCAAATCGCTCCAACGTTGGGTTATTTATGGGTAATTGGTTTATATTTCTTAAATCAAACATCAAAGAAACCGATCTCAACGATGGCGATTGGACCTTTAGGAGCAATTTCCTTAGGTTTAATTGTTAACGTTTTACACCTCATTGGTTTATTCCCAATCGCAGGTTAAGTAATTTAGTTTCAAGGTATCGCTGGTGTGGAAAGTTGTTTTGTTTTACCAACAAGCGATACCTTTCTTTTTTATTAAGGCATGTTATCTGATTATTATCATAATAATCAGATAAGATTCTTTAAAGGTGAGGAGATAAAAACATGAAACGTCAAGAACGACTTAGTTTATTGGAACAAATGGACTTTATTACCAAGGCAGAAGCAACTGCGATTCAAGCTTTTTTAAAACAACTCAATGCTGATTTACGGATTGATTTTCAAACTGATGGAGCTTGGAGTATGTTAGTTACTCATTTAGCTGCCTTTTTAAGACGAGCTAAAAATGAGGAAGTTATCCAACCCTTGTCTCCTGAACAAATGGCTGATTTAGCTTTAAATCCAAATTATCACATAGCTCAAAATTCCTTAGCTTTACTGAAACAACATTTTTCAATCCCAACTTATGAAGAAGGTTATTTTTTATTACATCTGTGTAATATACAAAAAGATAAGGCTTTATTTCATGCCTATATTTTACCGCATGAACATATGTCAATCGATTTGTCGGGGCCGAAACAGGATAATGATAGTGAATTAGATGTTTATTTAACAGATAAAAATGAGCTAGCTACTTTAAAAAAGCAAGGCGTCATCGCTGTTTTTGACTGTAGTGCCATTGGCATGGGCAGAAATTATCAAACTAATGCTTTAATTGAACAAGAATTTGGTATTAAAGTAATTAAAGGAACTGGTTATTATAAAGATCCTTTTCTGCCAGCTTATGTTGAAACAGCCACCGTTGAAGAATTAGCTGATATCATGATTAAAGAGCTCACTGAACCAGACCTAACGAAAAAAGCGCACTTTATTGGTGAGATTGGAACAAGTTTAAATAATTGGACCACTAATGAGATGAAAGTGTTTGAAGCGGCAGTGTTAGCGCATCAAGCTACCCAAGCACCGATTTTGACTCATACGACCTTAGGTACGTTAGGTATTGACCAAGTCAAATTTTTCAAAGCTCGCAACGTTAACCCGAAGCGGATTATTATTTCACACGTTGATTTGAAAAAGGATTTTGAATCAATCGTGGAATTATTAAAAGAGGGTGTCAATGTAGGCTTCGATACGATTGGTAAATTGAGTTATTTACCTGATGAAACCCGCTTAGCTTGGATTACAGAACTAATTAAAATGGGCTATGAAAAACAATTAATGTTATCATTAGATATCACCCGAAAAAGTCATTTAAAGAAAAATGGTGGGATTGGTTATGGTTTCTTAATTGATGAATTTAAACCTAAATTAGAAAAAGCTGGCGTATCAGCCGAACAAATCCACCAAATATTTTATGTTAACCCACTCACTTGGTTAGGAGTTGAACATTTATGATCAAACCATTGTCTTCTATTAGTATTGCGGCGGCGAAAGCAAAACAATTCAAATTAGTTGATGCTGTAACTCACCATTTTAAAGGTCATGAAATATTAACGCGTGGTGACTTAGGCGTTCAAGCGCCGGCTAATAAACCAATTTATACTGCCAAAGTTGAAGCCACGCTGGCTGATTTCTTTGGGGCAGAAAAATGTGTCTTAGTTCGCGGAGCCGGTACGGGCGCTTTACGTTTAGCGTTAAGTAGTTGTATCGGTCAAAAACGAAAAATATTAGTCCACACTTCGCCAATTTATCCGACCACCCAGGAGACTTTACACCAGATGATGATTGACACAATCGCGGTGGATTTTCATCAACCGGATAAACTTATCGCAGCGCTAGAAAATTCAGCGGTGGAGGCGATTTTAGTCCAAACTACCCGCCAAGCCCTCTACGATCATTATGACTTAGCTGAAGTTGTTAATCTCATTAAAAGTCATAGTTCAATTCCCATTATCGTAGACGATAATTATGCGGTAATGAAAATTGATCGGATTGGAGTAGAAGTAGGAGCCACCTTATCGGCCTTTTCAGCGTTTAAGCTCTTAGGTCCAGAAGGCATTGGTGTAATTGTTGGGGCCGCTAAATATATTGATCCCATTATTAAGGCGAATTATTCTGGTGGAAGCCAAGTTCAAGGTCATGAAGCGTTGGATGTTTTAAATGGCATGATTTATGCGCCAGTCGCTTTAGCACTACAAGCGGAAGTTTTAGAAACAACTTGTCAAACGATTAAAGAATTACAGCACCCCTTGATTAAGGATGCATTTTTAGTGAACGCTCAATCGAAAGTATTAATCGTTGAGTTTACGCAACCAATCGCCCCAGCTGTTTTAACGCAAACCGAACAGTTAGGCGCTGCTCCTTATCCAGTAGGTGCGGAATCAAAATATGAAGTAGCACCCATGTTTTATCGGGTATCAGGCACTTTTATTGCTAGCTACCCAGAAGCTAAGACTACTATGATTCGAATTAATCCAATGCGGAGTGGTCCGGAAACAATTATTCGTATTTTAACGACCGCATTAGAAAAGGTTATGTAATGTTTTTAAATAAAGTGTTAGAAAAAAATCGCGCGCTAGTTAAGACAGCTGTCAATTTTCACCAACAGGGCTTGATTGAACCAGATACGTATGTCGTTGATTATGATCAACTTTTAAAGAATGCCCAAATGATTTTGGCTAAAGCTCAAACCAAAGACATTAAGCTTTATTTTATGCTTAAACAATTAGGGCGTAACCCCAAAATTGCGCAAGCTTTAGTAGATTTGGGATATCCCGGTGCGGTCGTAGTTGACCATCGGGAAGCACAATTAATGATGCAACACCATATCCCACTAGGCAATGTGGGCCATTTAGTTCAAACGCCTTATTGCCAATTAGAAAAGATTATAACTTATGGTTGTGAAGTGATAACCGTCTTTAGTTTAGAGAAGCTAAGCGAAATTAACGAAATTGCTGAAAAACATCAATTGAAACAAGATGTCATCATTAAAGTCTTTGAAGTGGATGATGTTTGTTATCGGGGTCAAGAAGGTGGAATAACACTAGCGGAGCTACCAGATTTTATCGCAGCTGCCCAAAAATTAACTCACGTTCAAATTGTTGGAGTAACTTCTTTCCCAGTTTATTTATTTGACGAACAAAGTTTAGCGGTGAAAGCCACGAATAACTTGAAAACAATTAAAAAAGCCACGGAGATTTTAAACCAACATGGTTGTTTAATCAAACAAATTAATGTTCCTTCAACAACTTCGGTCGATACGTTAGATATTTTAGAAGGAACCCATGGTGAACCAGGACATGGCTTAACTGGTACCACACCTGCCCATGCTTATTTAGATTTACCTGAGTTACCAGCGGTCGTTTATGTTAGTGAGATATCGCATAATTTTAAACAAAATAGTTATTGTTATGGTGGAGGTTATTATCGCCGTTCCCACTTAAAGCAGGCCTTAGTAGTTGACCAACAAAACACGGAAACGATTGTAAATGTTTTACCAATTGATCCAACTAGCATCGACTATTACTTAGAATTAGATAAAAAGCTACCGGTTAGTAGTAGTGTGATCATGGCCTTTCGCTTTCAGATTTTCGTGACCCGCAGTCGCGTCGTCTTAGTAAAAGGTGTAGCTAGTAATAATCCAACCATTATTGGCGTTTATGATAGTTTAGGAAGAGAGATTTAATGAAACGGTTTATTGTAATTGTCGTGGATAGTTTTGGGATTGGAGCGATGGATGATGTGGTAGTGGAACGTCCTCAAGATCAAAACGCCAACACTTTAGAGCATCTTTTACAGCAATTCGAAACTTATCCACTTCAGATTGATGAATTGCTTGACTTAGGGATTATGAATGCGTTAGGCACTGAGTATGGGCCGTTTAAAAAAAGTACGCTAGCAGTCTTTGGTAGTAGTAATCTCAAACATTTTGGGGCGGATTCATATTTTGGTCATCAAGAAATCATGGGCACTAATCCAAAAAAGCCCATTTTTCATACTTTAAGTAAATTCATCACTGAAATTGAAGCAGCACTTCAAGCCCAAGGTTTTTTCGTGACCCGTGTCCAACAAGCAGGGTTAGAATTATTGAAAGTAAATGATCTAATATTTGTGGGTGATAATATGGAAACTGATTTAGGCCAAGCCATTAATGTGGTGGGCGATTTAGATCATGCTGGCATGGCGATGATCAAACAAGTAGGCCATATCGTACGCGAGATTGTAAAAGTGCCCCGAGTCATTGCGTTTGGAGGCTCACATGTATCTGCTAACCAAATCCAAAAACATATCATTACCCAACAAAATAAATTTATTGGTATTGATGCGCCAGCTTCGGGGGTGTATGCGGAAAATTATCACGTTGAACATATTGGCTACGGGGTTGATATTAACGAACAATTACCTTTAGCGTTAGCTAAGTTGGGGATTCCCAATTATTTTTATGGGAAAGTAGCCAATATAATTTATAATCCGACACCCGAGCATAATTATGATGTGGTGGATACCGATTTAACGTTCAGTTATTTAATCAAAGATCTAAAACAAGCGCAAACAGGTTTCTATTTTATGAATATTCAAGAAACTGATTTGGCGGGCCATGCTCAAGATGTAAAGCGTTATATCGATCGCATAAACGCCACCAACCGCAATTTAAAAGCGGTTAGAGAGTTATTACAACCAAGCGATATCTTAGTGATAATGTCTGATCATGGTAATGATCCAACTATCGGTCATGCTAAACATACGCGCGAACGGGTACCTATTTTAATTGATTATTTGCCAAAAAACGCTTATATTGATATTGGTTTACGAACCACTTTAGCCGATGTCGGTCAAACAGTTGCTGAGTATTTTGGGACTAAATTGAATTTTGGACAATCATTTTTGCAACAACTTAAATAAAGGGATTATTATGAAGTATTTACAAAGCAAAAGTTTTATTACTACCCAACAATTGGCACGTTACTTTTTAGCTTTGGAACTCAATACTCGCATGGATACTATTTCAGATTTAGCGGAGAATTTTGCGGTCGCTAGGGGTACAATTCAAAATGCCTTGCAAGTCTTAAAGGAAAGTAAAGCCATTGCTTTAAAATCTCGAGGAACGTTAGGGACGGTTTTATTTGCTAAAGACATCGAGCAGTTATTGCAGTATGCGGATATTCATTTTTTAATGGGGACGATGCCCTTACCTTATTCGAAACGTTATGAGGGCTTAAGTACTGGCATTTTGACTAACATGTTTCAAAAATTAGATTTACCACTGAGTATGGCCTATATGCGGGGGGCTAAGCGGCGGATTGATATGGTATTGCGCGGTCGTTATGACTTTGCGATTGTTTCTAAATATGCGGCGCAATTATATTTAGCTGAACATCCAAACTCCATTAAAATCGTCACGAGTTTTGGAGCTCACTCTTTTTTATTAGGCCATGGATTAATTTTAAACGATCCAAGTAAAGCGGGGATTGAAAATGGGATGCGAATTGGAATTGACCAAGACTCAATTGATCAAGCGCAATTAACGATGAAAGTTACCCAGGGAAAAAACGTCCATTTAATTCCCTTAACTTATTCTCAGTTTTTAAAAAGCTTAGCCGCTAATGAAATTGATGCAGTTATCTGGAATATCGATGAATTAGAAAATACGGCTTTGCCATATAAGATTATCAAAATGGATTACGATAATGAAGATAACACCACAGCAGTGATGGTGGTCAATGCTAGCCAACCAGAGATTAAAGCATTGTTAGAAGCAATTATTAGCGTTGAACAAGTCTTAAAGATTCAACAAGAAGTAATCTCTGGCCAACTAATCCCTAATTATTAATTAAGCAATCAGCTCATTTAATCAAAAAACTTCAGATAAATCTAGCTGAAGTTTTTATTTGGAAAAAAAGTTCAAAAAATACAAGTAGTTTGATACCTTAACTTGC
>CAZAZP010000016.1:0-22547 GCA_964489695.1 uncultured Erysipelotrichaceae bacterium
TTTTTATTTGGAAAAAAAGTTCAAAAAATACAAGTAGTTTGATACCTTAACTTGCGGTTAAACTTTTATTGAAATTGTTCCACGTGGAACAATTTAAACAAAATAAAGGATATTTTAAGTTAATCGGGCAATTGAGGTTAACTGATTAAATCAAATTGCTGGTGATGCATAATTAAACCGGTAGTACTTAAGGGTGTATTTTACTTAGTTTCCCGTCTTAAAGGCCGAACTTGGCTGTTTGCTCAGGACAGTAATAAATGCTAAAATAAAGCTAATAAAGGGAGGGAATTATGACAGCAGCAGAGAAATATTTAACCGGAGTTTTAGCCATCATTGAGAAAATTCAAGCAACTCAATTAGATAAAGTACATGAAGCAGCCCAATTACTGGCTGAAAAGACAAAACAAGGCGGAATAATTTACGGATTTGGATCAGGCCATTCCCATTTAATTCCTGAGGATGCTTTTTGGCGAGCTGCGACACCAGCGAATTACTGTGCTATTTATGAGCCCAGTATTTCTGGATCGCATGAAATTACCAAAAGTTATGCTTTAGAAAATACTTATGATGTTGGAAAACAAATCATCGATTACCATCGCTTAAGTGAAAAAGATGTTTTGATTGTATTTTCTAATTCAGGTAATAATATCGCCCCAGTTGATGCAGCTATCCGGGCGAAAGAAAAAGGTATTCCCGTAATCGCTATTACGGCGGTTGAATATTCAGATTATCTAACTACTAAACATCAAGCAGGTTTGAAACTTAAAGATATAGCAGATATTGTCTTGGATAATAGTTCGTTAATTGGTGATGCTGTGGTAGAAATCCCAGGCTTCCCAATGAAAGTAGGTTCTAGTAGTACCATTCCGATGGTTCTATTACAAAATATGTTACTGACCGAAATGGTCGAGATTTTAGTTGCGGAAGGCTTCACACCAGATGTTTACTATAATGGTCATATTGCCTTCATGGATGAAAATGCCGCTAAGCATAATGATGAGTTAGTCGATAAATATTTTTACCGCATTCGCAATTTATAATTGATTCATTTGTTTGATTGCTGTTAAGGAGTACTGGATGTCTAAACCATTAAGATTCTACTTTGCTAGTTTTGTAGCTCGCCTGAGTCGCCGAGCTTTGCTTTTACTTGGTCGTAATGCTACTCACTTGCCTGGAGTCTTAGCATTAAAGCTTTGTCCAGATTTTTTAAAGTATTTAGAGCCACCCAAGACCTTAATTGGTGTGACAGGCACAAACGGTAAAACTACGGTCACTAACCTGATTAGTGATGTTTTAACCCAGCTTGGCTTTGATTATGTTAGTAATAATTATGGTAGTAATATCGTTGAAGGCGTAATTACGGCACTATTAACTTCGACGACCTTAACGGGGAAAAACAAACGCGAGTTTGGAGTTTTGGAAATAGATGAACGGGCCTCCATTCGGATATTTCCTTATCTTAAACCTGACTACTTAGTGGTTACTAATCTTTTTCGCGATTCTTATCGACGCAATGCCCACCATGAATATATTCGTGATTTAATTAATGCCTATTTACCCGCTAAAACGAAATTGATTGTGAATAGTGAAGATGTGGTTAGTTCTTATTTAGGCCCAACAAATTCACGACAAGTGTTTTCTGTGGCACGCTTAGCTAAAGAAGTCTCGCAACCAGGTAGCTTAATTAATGATGTCTACTATTGTCCAGTGTGTGATAATGTCTTAATTTATGATTTTGTTCGATATCATCATATTGGACAACTCCATTGTCCACATTGTGGCTTCACTAATTTGAAACCGGATGTTGCGGTGACTGCGGTAGATTATGCCAATGCTAAGCTGACCATTAATGAACAGCAACAAACTTACCAATATCAGTTGGTAGGTAATAACATCACTGATATTTATAATATGGTGGCTGCAATCACCGTATTACGCACAATTGGGATAACTCATCAACAACTGCAAAAGGCCTTTACACAGGTTAAAGTAACGACTTCACGCTTTGAAACGTTACAGGCGGGAAATAAAACAGTCGTGCGTTTATTAGCAAAAGGCCAAAACCCAGTTGGGACTTCGCGTACTTTAGCGTATATTAAAGCCCAGTTGCCTAACTGGGGTAAGACAGCGGTGATCTTTGTTAATGAAGATTATTGGATAAGTAAGAGTTCTTTTGAAATTGAAAGTTTTGCTTGGCTCTATGATACCGACTTTGAATATCTCAATCATCCCCAAATCCAACAAATCATTCTGGGTGGCCAGCGCACCGCCGAATACGAAGTTCGTCTATTATTAGCCGGAATTAAGCCCAACCAAATTTTTGAAACCAATGATCAGCTTAAAACAAGTGAACTAATTAATTACCCCGAAATTGATACGGTAGTAATTTTGTATGATACAACTAATATTCCCGAAGCAAAACAACTGCAACAAAATATCTTTCAAAAAATGAAGCAGGAGAAAAACTAATGCGAATCGAATTTTTATATCCTGAAGTTTGTGCGCTCTTTGGTGAGCGCGGTACTATTTTATATCTTAAGCAGGTTTTTCCAACAGCTGAATTCATTATGACAAAACTAAACGATGAGCCGACCTTTGTTCAAACACCGGTTGACTTAGTTTATTTAGGCCCGATGGCCGAAAGTACCCAAAAGAAAATCATTTCAAAGCTGTTACCGTATCAAGCGACATTGAAAGACCAAATCGCTGCTGGCCAAAATTTCCTTTTCATTGGTAATGCGCTGGATATTTTAGGCCATTCCATTGCCTATACAGCTCATGAAAGTGTTAAAGGCTTAGGTTTGTTAGACTTTACCACTGAATTAGACTTTCTCAAGCGTTTTAATTGCATGATGCTAGCTGATTATCACGAAATCAAATTAGTCGGGCATAAAACTCAATTTGGTATGACTTATGGAGATAATTATAAAAATTATTTTGCAAAAGTTGAAAAGGGGATTGGGTTAAATACACAGTCTAAATTAGAGGGTTATGCCGTAAATAATTTAATTGCGACAGCGATTGTCGGGCCCTTATTATTAATGAATCCAATCTTCATGAAGCAGTACTTAAGTCGCTTTAGCGCAACTGAAATAGTTTTACCTTTTGAAGCCAGTTTATTAAAGGCTTACCACCGCCAACTTGCTGAATATGATAAAGTAGCCAAATCAGGTTTATAATTATGTTTCACGTGAAACATTCGCCAGTTAAAGCCAGTAATAATGTTATAATAATTAATGATAGGTGAAATTATGTTAAATAAAGGTTGGTTTGTGACATTTGAAGGAGCTGATGGCAGTGGTAAAACAACCGCCAGCCAACAGGTTTTTCAAAGGTTAAAACAATTAGGTTATGATGTTATCTACACGCGTGAACCGGGCGGTAGTGAAATAGCGGAAAAAATCCGCCAATTAATTTTAGATCCGACGCACCTAGCTTTAGATGCTAAAGCAGAGGCTTTACTCTACGCAGCAAGTCGTCGCCAACATTTAGTGGAAGTCATTGTTCCCGCCTTGACACAGAAGCAAATAGTCATTTGCGATCGGTTTATCGATAGTTCTTTAGCTTATCAAGGCTATGGACGTGAAATTCCCTTAGCGGGTATTTTAGAGATTAATGATTTTGCCATTGAACAACTTTATCCGATGCTAACTTATTGGTTAGATGTTCCAGCTGAAGTTGGTTTAAAACGGATTGCTTCGCGGTTACATCATGATCGCTTAGACCAAGAAAGTGTCGCCTTCCACCAACGGGTGGTGGCGGGTTATCAAGCCATCGCCAAATTATTCCCGGAGCGCATTATGCGCATCGATGCAACGCAAACCCCAGAGTTTATTATTGAAATGATTATGCAAGATCTCTTGGAGCACATTAATGCTGTTTCAGCTTGAGCTCGCTTTAAAACAACCGACGGTTGAACGCATTTTACGTCAAGCTTTAACGCAAAAACGGTTAGCGCATGCCTATCTATTTGTGGGTAGTGACCAAAATGTCAAATTAAAAACTGCGCTACTCTTAGCCCAAAGTTTAGTTTGTCCGGAGAAAACCGATGTTTGGGCATGTGAAAAATGTGCTACGTGTCAAAGAGTAAGTGAATTAAATTATGGAGATTTAGCCTTTATTGATGGTTCAAATGAATCCATCAAAAAAGAGACCGTCTTAAAACTCCAACAAAACTTCAATCAAACTGCGCTCGAAGTAGCTAATCAAAAAATTTATATTATCAATCAAGCGGAAAATGCTACAGTGGAAGCCTTAAATAGTTTACTAAAGTTTATGGAAGATCCAATCAGCCAACAAGTAACTGGTATCTTAATCGCGCCAACTGAACAACAGGTATTACCGACGATTGTCTCCAGGTGCCAAACAATTAAATTTCGACCCCATGATTACCAAGAGATTTATACGGCTAATTTAGCGGCAGGGATGAATAATATTGATGCTTATTTTCTAAGTAAGCTCAGTAAAGATCAAGCCTTAAGTCAAGATTTACTTGAGCAACTACCATATGTTAAAGCTAAAGAATGTTTATTAACCGTGATTGAACTATATCCCCAAAAGCCAAATGAAGCACTGATAGAAGTTCAACGGAACCTGTTTACTAGCAAAGATAAAAACCAACAAACAGCAACACTCCAGTATTTTTTGAATTTATTAATTATTTTATTTCAGGATTGTCTTTTGGATACCGCTTTAGTTGATGAGTGGTGGCACCAACAATTACTGGAATTTCGGCAATTACCAATTACTCATTGGCTAACAATGGTGTTAGACCAACAGCGTAAAGTCAATCAATACCACAATTTACCATTACTGGTTGATCAATTATTTTTCCAGATGCAGGAGGCGAGAAAGCATGGAACAAGAATTTAAGTACTTTATCCCAGTTCGATTTCACGGGACGAAGAAACAATATTATTTTGGGACGATGGATGAAAAATTAGCTCCCGAGGTTTTAGTTGTAGTTGAAACTGCCCGAGGTTTAGAACTTGGGACGACGTGTGAAGAGTTAAAAGCGGTGGATGAAACAACGGTTTTTGAGACGCCATTAAAGCCAGTTATTCGGCTAGCCACGGAGTTTGACCAACAAGAGTTTCAAAAAAATCTCGTACTGGCCGAAACAGCACACCAACAGTGTGAACAATTGATTCGCCAGCTTAACTTAGACATGAATCTCATTAGCAGTGAATATACGCTTGATCGCAGTAAAATCTTGTTTGTTTATGTTTCTGAAGTACGGGTAGATTTTCGAGAATTACTTAAAGAGCTCGCAAATCTGCTTCATTGTCGGATTGAATTACGCCAAGTTGGCCCTCGGGATAAAGCCAAGTTAGTTGGTGGAATTGGGACTTGTGGGATGGAAACTTGTTGCTCAAAATATAAACAAAACTTTGGGGTGATTTCCATCAATATGGCTAAAAACCAAATGATGGCGCTAAATATTCAAAAACTTTCAGGTCAGTGCGGTAAGTTGATGTGCTGTTTAGCCTATGAAAATGATTTATACCATCTTTTAAAAGCAAATACTCCGAAATTGAACAGTTATGTGAAATTTCAAGGTGAACGATATCGCGTAACCAATATCAACGTCTTAACCCAAGAAGCTCGGTTGGAAAATAATGATACCACTTTAATCTTGCCCTTTGACACTGCTTTTCAAGAATATCGGGAACAGCAACATGAAAAAGCAAAATAGTTTTTTTAGTGATCAACCAACACTGTACTTAGTGGCGACTCCGATTGGCAATCTAGCCGAATTAACCCCACGAGCGATTGAAATATTAGAAAGCGTAGATATTATCGCAGCGGAGGATACTCGCCAAACTGGGAAGCTATTAGCCCATTTTTCAATTAAAACTAAGATGCTAGCTCATCATCAACATAATGAAAAAAGCAGTAGTCAAGGAATCTTAGAGTTATTAACAACCGGTCATGATGTGGCGCTTGTAAGTGATGCGGGTTATCCATTATTATCAGATCCAGGCAACTTCCTAGTCAAAATCGTCACTGAGGCAGGTTATAATGTCGTCCCAATTTCCGGAGCGAATGCGGGCTTAAACGCTTTAGTCGCTTCAGGTCTAAGTACAGACCAATATGTCTTTGTGGGCTTTCTTAATCAGAAATTTGCTTTAAGGCAACGCCAACTAGAACGTTTAAAATATTATCCAGAAACCATTATTATTTATGAAGCACCGCATCGAGTGGAGAAAACCCTGCAACATCTTTATGAAGTATTCGGGGATCGCCCCATGTGCTTAGCGCGGGAGTTAACTAAAATCCACGAACAATTTTTACGAGGTTATATTTCCGAAGTATTAACCGAGTTAACTGACATTAAAGGCGAGATTGTCTTAGTCATTGCGGGCTATCAAAAACCAGAATATCTCTTAGAGATGGATGATATTCGTCTAATGGTCGAAGAAGAAATGGCCCAAGGCTTTAGCCGTAGTGAAGCGATTCGGATTGTCAGTAAACGCCTAAACATTTCAAAAAATCAAATTTATCAAGAATTACATGAACTTTGTTAAATATTAGTGGAATGTTGAAAGTATAAATAGTGAACGCAAGTCGGATCTGGTTCAAGCGAGCTAGTTAAAGGAGAAATTGATGTTTAAGTATGCCGTAGTGATTTGGTTAATGCCTTTAGGCTGGGGTTATTTACTTGCTCACTTAACTAAGCTAAAAAAAGCTGAGCGACCGCTGCAATTGGCGTTAACAGTATTTTTTACTAATGTGATAATCAATCTTTACACAGTCTTTTTCTCACATCGACTATTAATTGGCGCTAGTGAATTTAACTTACCTTTTTTAATCGTCTATAGCTTACTAATCATTGTCATAGCGCTGATCTTTACTAGGTTATTAAAAAAAGTTGACTTTTTTTTACCACTTTATCGCAAGTTAACAGTTTTATTTTTAATGTTAGGCTCGGCGGTTATTTACTATACAACTTGGTTAATTCTACATGGTGGATATCAAAATCTGGAGACATTTATTTTCAATTTAAGTTATCCGCTCAATACGTTTTACGCCGACTTTAAATTCGATTTGATTACATTACTATTAGGCTTAAGTGCTTTTACACTACCAATTGGGGCCATATTTTTAAATGAGCGCTTCAGTTTTAAACCAACTAAAAATAGCGTGAAAAACCTTACCTTAGTTTTAGCGGTAACTTATTTATTTAGCGCTTTAACTTTTGCTTATCAACTGTTAGGATTTTCCGCTGCTTATGATATTTTGTTTTCTGATGATACGTTTATTGAAGAACATTACATTAACCCACTGGAGTTTACCTTTGCTTTTCCAAACCAAAAGAAAAATTTAATTTATATAATTTCGGAATCTTTAGAAGCAAGCTTTTTCTCAAAAGAATTAGGGGGAAATACTGAAGTTAACTTATTGCCGAATTTAACTACGTGGATGAGTAAAGGCGATAGTTTTTCTCATAATCACTTATTTGGTGGTTTGTATGCGCCACCAACCGCAACTTGGTCAATTGCGGGTATTTTAGCTCAAATGGCGGGTGTCGGTTTAAAAGTTCCGTTTGGTGGGAATGGCTTTGGGGCTTACCAATATTTTTTACCAGGTATAACGACTTTGGGTGATATCTTATCCGACGCTGGTTATCAACAATATATGTTAGTCGGTAGTGATAGTGAGTTTGCGGGCTCTAAGAATTATTTCCAACAACATGGTGATTTTTATATCTTTGACTATTTTGAAGCTCAAACACTGGGAAAAATACCACTAGATTATAAAGAGTTTTGGGGTTTTGAGGACTTGAAGCTTTTTGAATTTGCGCAAGAAATTATTACTGACGCAGCGAAAAATCCGGCGCCTTTTCATGTCTTTTTAGAATTAAATGATATGCATCGCCCGGATGGTTATGTGGATCAAAAGTGCCCGTTAAAAGCTGAGATTGCTTATGAACATGCCATCTTATGTTATGACTATAACTTAAATAATTTTTTGAATTGGTTAACTGAACAAGATTTTTATAAAGAAACAGTCGTGGTAATCTTAGGCGATCATTTAAGTATGGCCCGTGAATATTTTCAAGCTAAAAATTATTCGAGTAACTATCGACGTCGCGTCTTCAATTTGATTTTAAATAGTCAAGCAGAAAAAAGTGCGACTGAGTTTTATGTTCGCTTCGCTTCGAGCTTTGATATGTTTCCGACTATCTTAGCAAGTCTTGGGGTTAAGTGGGAAGCGGAAAAGCTAGGTTTAGGGGTAAATCTTTACGCGAATGAGCAGACGATTTATGAAACATTTGAACCGTCTTTGATTAATAAGGCGCTATCAAAAATCAGTCGGTTTTATAATCGCACATTTTTCGATTTTTCTGATAAAGTGAATTGATAGCTCTTTAGTAGTTAAGATTATTTAATGCTAGCTTAATTTTTCTGCTACAATAAAGATAGTTGAGGAGAATTTATGACTGAGTACGGTGAACAATATGTGGCGGCGGTAAATGACCAGGGCGAGAAAATTTATGTTCGTGATATTCAATTACGCTTATTAGAAGTTTTAGCTGAGTTTGATCGAATTTGCATTAAACATAATATTGAATATGTCTTAGCTTATGGCAGTATGTTAGGTGCGATCCGTCATCAGGGCTTTATTCCTTGGGATGATGATTTAGATGTGCTAGTTGATCCCGCCAACTATCAAAAACTTTTACAGGTGATTGATCAAGAAATTGGTGAGAATTTTTATTATCAATGTTTTGAAAAAGATCAACGTTATAACATTACGTTACCTTCGATGAAATTCCGTTTAAAAGGAACTTACATTAAAGAGCGCAACTTCTTACTTAATCATGGTTGTGAGGGTGATGGGATTTTCTTAGATGTGTTTATTTTTGAAAAGATTTCAGAGAATCGGTATGTCCACTATTTTCATAAAAGTGTGGCCTTTGCTTTGATGTTACCAATTGTTTTCTTTGATAATATCGGCCTACATCCTTTAGCGTTAAAACGGTTACTATACCGATATGCACAATGGTATGGAAAAAAGAATCAAGCTTCAGCTTATGCCTATTTACCTTTAACATGGACTTTTGATAGCTTTAATGCCCGGATTAAAGCTAGTGATATGTTTCCCACCATCCGCGTCAAATTTGAACAAGGCTATTATCCGGTGGCGCATAATTATGATGCTTGTCTAAAAGCGGCTTATGGTGCTAACTATATGACACCACCGCCAATCGAGAAAAGAATTGCGAAACATACGCGCTCAATTAATCTCCATAGTGATCATGCTTAAACAGTTTCAAAAGAAACTGTTTTTTCATGTTCATTAATCTATTCGTTTATGATATTATGAACAGTGTAGAGGTGTTTATGGATATCTATCAACTTGAGATTTTAAAATTCATTGCTAATGAAACTTATCTTAATCAACGAGCAATCAGTCAGGCCACTAATATTTCCTTAGGCAAAGTTAATAATGCTTTAAAACAATTAGTGGAAATTGGTTATTTGGATGCTGAATTTCAATTAACCACATTAGGTAAAACTTGGTTAAAACGACAGCGGCCTAAAAATGCGATTATTTTGGCGGCGGGTTTTGGTTTACGGATGGTACCAATTAATAATGAAACTCCAAAAGCCTTTTTAGAGATCGATGGCGAACCGTTAATTGAACGGGTGATTAAACAATTACAAGCGAAAGCAATTACTGATATTACGATTGTCGTGGGCTTTATGAAAGATAAATTTGAATATCTAATTGATCTATTTGGAGTAAAGATGAGCTATAATCCCCGTTATGCCGATTTGAATAATCTTTATTCCTTGTCTTTGGTCGCTGATCAACTAAATAATACATATATTATTCCGAGTGATTTATGGATGGAGCATAATCCTTTTTCCGCTTATGAACCGTATTCTTGGTACGCTGTAAGTGAAGCGTTAAGTGAAGAAAGTACGGTTTATTTTAATCGCCAAAAAGAGTTATTACCAACTGAAGGGAAAAACTTAGGCAACGCCATGATTGGTATTGCTTATATTACCAGTGAAACGGCTTTAACTTTACGTTTAAGATTAAAAGAGTTGGTGTTAGATAAACATTATGCGGATGAATTTTGGGAGAGTGCTTTATTTAACACGCAACCGCTAATTCCCATTTATGCTAAACTCTATCCCGCAAAAGAAGTCATTGAAATAAACACTTATGAACAATTACGTGAATTAGATAAGAATTCTAACAACTTAGAAAATGAAACGTTACGCCTTATTTCCCGGGAAATGAACGTTCCCCTGCAGGATATTTTAGCGATCACGATTTTGAAAAAAGGGATGACCAATCGTTCCTTTAAATTCCAAGTGGGTGAAGCTACTTATATTATGCGAATTCCAGGTGAAGGAACCGACCAACTAATTAACCGACCAGAAGAGTATGATGTTTATCAAGTGATTAAGCCCTATCAATTAAGTGATGAAGTTGTCTATTTTGATCCTGTCAGTGGTTTTAAAATATCCCGCTTTTTAACAGATGCGGAAGTGGCTGACCCTTATAACGAAACGGATGTTAAGGCTTGTATGGGTAAGTTACGGCAGTTTCATGAGCTGAATTTGACGGTTAAACATAGTTTTGATATCTTTGGGAAAATCGATTTTTATGAAAGCCTCTGGCATAATCAACCCTCGATTTTTAAAGATTATTCCTTAACTAAACAACGTGTTTTCAATTTAAAGCCAGTTATCGCTCAATTCCCGCGCCAATGGAGTTTAACTCATATTGATGCAGTTCCCGATAATTTTCTGTTTGTCAAAGATCGAATATATTTAATCGATTGGGAATATGCGGCGATGCAAGATCCGCACGTAGATATTGCAATGTTTGCGATATATTCACTTTATGAAAAACCCCAAGTGGATGCGTTACTGGAAGCGTATTTTCCTGAAGGCTATAGTGCTGATATTCGCTTAAAAGTGTATTGTTATATCGCTGCTTGTGGCTTACTCTGGAGTAATTGGTGTGAATATAAAAGATTCTTAGGGGTTGAATTTGGGGAGTATTCGTTACGTCAATATCGTTATGCCAAAGAATACTATCAGCTAGTTAAGAAAGAATACCCAGGTTTGGAGTAAGCACGCATGATTCAAATCGATAATGCCATTATTATGGCAGCTGGGATGTCATCACGCTTTGCTCCCATCTCTTATGAAATCCCGAAGGCTTTATTAACAGTCCATGGTGAAGTGCTAATTGAGCGCCAAATCGAACAATTGCACGCTGCCGGTATTAAAGATATTAGTGTCGTGGTGGGCTATAAAAAGGAAATGTTTTTTTATTTAGCCGAAAAATATCAAGTGATGCTGATTGAAAACCCGGAATATTTAACCCGTAATAATCATTCTTCCTTATATTATGCTCGGCATAAATTAAAGAATACTTATATTTGTTCAGCGGATAATTATTTTACAGAAAATGTTTTTCATCCGAGCGAACCTAAACCTTATTACTCAGCTGTCTATGTGGCTGGGCCAACTAATGAATGGTGTTTAACCACTAATTCAGCCGGTCTAATTACTGAAGTTCATGTCGGGGGAGAAAATGCTTGGGTGATGCTTGGCCATGTTTTATTTGATGAAAAATTTTCCCAAAAGTTTATTGAAATCTTAAAGGCAAGCTATCAAGCACCAGCGACGTTTGGCTTATTATGGGAGGCCATCTACCAGCAACACATAGCTGACTTACATTTGTATTTGAAGAAATATCCAGCAGATGTAATTTTTGAGTTTGATAGTTTAGAGGATCTACGCGCTTTTGATCCATATTACTTAAAGCCAGCGGCTTCCAAAATTTTATTAGCAGTCAGTCAAAAACTAGCTGGTTCAAGTCAAGATATTACCGCTTGTCAACCATTATTTAAACAAGCTGAAGTTATTGGTTTTGCTTTTAGCTTCCAAAACCAGCGTTACCATTATTACTATCAAAGTCAAAAACTAGAAAGGAAAGACTAAATGATTGCTCAGCTAAAAAATGAAATTGAGGACTTAGCTCGGACTGGTTTTCCCAACTATCAAAAAATCAACATTAAACAACAAGAGGGTGGCTTAACTAACCACAATTTTTTAGTGGAAATTGACGATGAGCCTTATATTTTCCGCTTGCCAGGAGCTGGGACTAATGAGTTAGTTAATCGAGCTGAAGAAAAGATCTGTACTGAGGCAGCGACGGCTTTAGGGATTGATGCCGAGTTACTGTATTTTGATGCAGCCACGGGACGCAAGATCTCTCGTTATTTACCCCAAGCTTTAACGATGAATCCGGTGTTAATGCAAGAGCCAATCTATTTAGCTAACGCGGCTGAAACATTACGTCGCTTACATGACTCAGCTACACAGGTACCGGTTAATTTCGATGTCTTTGAAAAGATTGAAGAATATGAAGCTTTAATTAGTAAAGTTTCAACTGACTATTTTTGGCCGGATTATTCAGCGATTAAAGCTCAAGTTTTAGCCCTAAAAGCTGAGGTCGCAACTTTACCAATTAAGCGAGTTCTTTGTCATAATGATCCGTTGTGTGAAAACTTTGTTTTTAGTGCTGATCAAATGTTTCTGGTTGATTGGGAATATGCGGGAGTGAATGATCCGCTCTGGGATGTGGCGGATGTAATAATTGAAGCGGAATATCAAGGTGAAACTGAAATGGCTTTTTTAAAAGCTTATTTTAAGCAAGAGCCTAGTTTAATGGAACTTCGTTGTGTCCAAATGAATAAAGTCTTTTTAGATTTCTTATGGAGTCTTTGGGGCTTACAACGTTTTAGCTGTGGGATAGATTTGTATGATTACGCCACGAACCGTTATTTAAGAGCGCAAGCTAATTTAAAACAACTTTAAGGAGAAAAACAATGATTGATGGGTTACTAGCGGGTTTACTCTGGGGGTTAGATACAGTGATCTTAGGCATCGCTTTATTAATGGCTCCCTTTAGTCAAAATGAACAAGCCATATTTTTGGCACCATTTATTAGTACTTTTATTCATGACTTCTGCTCATCTATGTGGACTTTATTTTATTTGGGCGTGCGGAAACAAATTAAACAAGTTGGTCAAGCCTTAAAAACGAAAAGTGGTAAGTATATCGTTTTAGCTGCTTTATTAGGTGGACCTTTAGGTATGACGGGTTATGTGTTAGCGATTAAATACATTGGACCAGCTTATACCGCCATCATTTCGGCTTTATTTCCGGCGGTCGGAGCCTTTTTATCTTATCTATTTTTAAAGGAAAAGATGCGTTGGTTCCAATTAGTTGGCTTAGCCTTTAGTATCGTTGGCGTAATTGCTTTAGGTTATACGCCTGGCAATTATGACATCGAACATGGTTGGTTAGGTTTATTGTTTGCGGTCGGTTGTGTTTTAGGATGGTCACTTGAAGCGGTCATTATTGCTTATGGTTTAAAGGAACCAGGTATTACCGATGAGCAAGCCTTACAGATTCGTCAAGGTACTTCCGCATTATTTTATGGTTTAATCATTTTACCACTCTTAAAAGCTTGGCCCGCTGCTTGGGAGATTTTACCAACTAACACTGCGGGGATAATTTTATTAGCCGCTTTCTTTGGGACAGCTTCTTATCTATTTTATTATCGGGCGATTTCAAGAATTGGAGCCTCCAAAGCGATGGCGCTAAATATCACTTATGTGGCTTGGGCGATTGGCTTTGGCTATGCTTTAACTCATGAAATGTTAACCTTTCCTCACCTTGTTTGGTCAGTTATAATTATTGCTGGCTCGGTGGTTGCTGGTAGTAAGTTTGAAGCGAAATGAAGTAATTATTGTTGCCTAAATCTAGCTTTAGTGCTAAAATGATTAAGCTTACTTTGTATCCTCAGGATATAAGGCGGAAGGAGAAATTATGAAAAAAGGTATTCATCCCGAGTATCATACTGTAACAGCTGTATGTACTTCATGTGGTAATGAATTCGAAACTGGCTCAACTAATAAAGAGATTAAAGTGGATACATGTTCTAACTGTCATCCTTTCTTTACCGGAAAACAACGCTTTACACAGGCAGCCGGCCGAATTGAAAAATTTAATAAAAGATATGGTAAAAAATAAGGGTAAAACCTTATTTTTTCTTTATAATTGGGTATAATACTATAGGGGTGTGATTATGTATAATCAGTATCGTGAGGGTTTTGTAGAGGTAATTACTGGCTGTATGTTTGCTGGAAAAACCGAAGAATTAATTCGGCGGATTAAAGTTTTACAATACGCTAATAAAAATATTCAGGTTTTTAAACCGCAAATTAATAATCATGATAATAACTCTCAAGTTATTTCTCACGCTGGCCAAGCCATTAATAGTATCGTGGTGAAACGTGCCGTGGAGATATTAGATTATTTAACCCCAGAATCAGAAATCGTGGTGATTGATGATGCTCATTTTTTTGATCAAGACATCCTTTATATTTGTGATGCTTTAGCTAAACGTGGCTTACGCGTGATGGTAGCGGGTTTAGATACCGATTTTCGCGGTGAACCCTTTGGTGTGATGCCAGCCTTATTAGCTACGGCTGAATTTGTGACGAAGCTTGCAGCGATTTGTACGCAGTGTGGCGCGCCTGCTACCCGAACTTATCGGAAAATAAATGGTGAACCAGCCAAGTATAGTGATCCGATTATTCTGTTAGGAGCGAAAGAAAGCTATGAAGCTCGTTGTCGCCATTGTCATGATGTAGCTGACCAACCCCAGTTTACGAAATTGTCCCAATAAATGAGGTATTAATGGAAACTATTTTAAATCGTTTAAAATTAATTAAACAGCGCAATGCTGAATTACAAGAACTAACTTTAAAACCAGAAGTTTTAAAAGATAACCGCTTAATGGCCTCCTATGGTAAAGAGTTAGCTAATTTAGGCCCGATAGTCGAAAAAGCTCAAGAATTTGAGCAACTTTTAGAGCAAGAAAAACAAACTCAAGCTTTAGTAAAAGAAAGTGAACCGGAGTTACGTGAATTAGCGGAAATGGAATTAAGTGAAATTGAAGACCAATTAGCCAAGCTTCAAGCTGAGATTGCCTATTTGCTCATCCCCCGAGATCCACGTGATGATCATAATGCGATTGTTGAAATCCGCGGCGCAGCTGGTGGGGATGAAGGAAATATCTTTGCGGGTGACTTGTATCGGATGTATATCAAGTATCTGGAAACTAAAGGCTGGAAATATGAAATCATGGAAGCTAGTGAAGCTGATTTAGGTGGTTTTTCCTTAATTTCATTTTTTGTTAAAGGGAAAGATGCTTATCGCTTTTTAAAGTTTGAATCCGGCGCACATCGCGTCCAACGGGTTCCGAAGACAGAAACGCAAGGGCGTGTTCACACTTCAACCGCTACGGTCTTAGTTTTAGCCGAAGCGGAAGAAGCTGAAATTGATTTAGATATAGCTGATTTAGAAATTGATACGCACCGCTCCAGTGGGGCTGGGGGTCAACACGTTAATAAAACAGATTCCGCGGTCCGGATTACCCATAAACCAACCGGTATTACGGTAAATTGTCAGGATGGACGCTCACAACATGAAAATAAAGCCACCGCGATGCGGTTAATTAGGGCGCGAGTGTTAGCGGAATACCAACGCTTGGAAGCTGAAAAAGCTGGGGCAGAACGGCGCGAGAAAATTGGAACTGGTGATCGCAGTGAAAAGATTCGAACTTATAACTATCCCCAAAACCGCGTCACTGATCATCGGATTGGTTTAACATTAAATCAATTAGACCGCATTATGGAAGGTAAGCTCGACGAAATAATTGAAGCTTTATTAACGGACGAACACGCAAAAAAATTAGCTGGTAACTAAATGAGTACTTACCGTGAATTAATTACGCTTGGCGAAAAACAACTATTAACAGTTAATAGTAGTTATGAAGCGCGCTTGTTGATGTTAGAACTCTTACGGGAAAGACAGCTCGACCTTTATTTAATTGAAGATAAACCAGCTGATCCAGTGGTAAAAGAGCTTTTTCTAGCTGGTTTAAAGCGATTAATCGCTGAAGAACCGTTAGCTTATATTTTAGGCTATACTTGGTTTTATGGCCGAAAGTATCAGGTCAATCAGCGTGTTTTAATCCCCCGCCGAGAAACCGAACAATTAGTTGGGGAAGCTTTAATAGAAATTGAAGAATATTTTACTGATTTAAGCGACTTAACGATATTGGATGTTGGGACTGGGAGTGGTGTGATTGCTCTTAGCTTAGCGTTAGAATTACCCAATACCCAAGTCTGGGCCAGTGATATAAGCACTGAAGCGTTAGCGGTAGCTAAAACAAATGCAAAAGAGTTAAACGCTCCAGTTAATTTTTTAGCGGGTGATTTACTTACACCAATTATTGAGCAAAAGATTAAACTGGATGTGTTAGTGTGTAATCCACCATATATTGACCAAAATGAAACAATACCCGCTTCGGTCGCAAATTATGAACCAGCGTTGGCACTTTATGGGTTAAAGACAGGTTTATACTTTTATGAAGCAATTTTAGCCCAAGCACCAAATGTTTTAAAACCAAAGTCTTTAGTTATCTTTGAAATAGGTTACAAACAACAAGCAGCTTTGACGCAATTGAGCCAAAAATATCTTCCAACTGCCAAAACGGTTACACTCAAAGATTATCAAGGGTTGGATCGATTTATTATAATTTATTTACAAGAAAAGATGTAGTTAACCAAGCGGTTAACTTTTTTTATGGTAAAATATAACCAGAGAAAGCAGGTGGATGATGGCGACTAACTTCATTGATGAATCTGATACCCAAGCTTTAGTTAGAGTCTTGAATCAAGGCGGAATTATTGCTTTACCAACTGATACAGTTTACGGTCTAGTTGTACGTTATGATTTACCTAACGCCGTGGACCGCTTAAAAAATCTAAAAGGCCGTTTAGCCAATAAGCCACTAGCTTTTTTAGTCGCCAATTTGGCTCAAATTGAAAGTATAGCTCAGTTAAAAGAAAGAGATTACCAATTAATTGCGACCTGCCTCCCGGGTCCGGTAACCTTTCTTTTTTCTAGAAAATCAGCTTTAAGTGCTGAGTATACGGCGGGTTTACCGACTGTAGCCATTAGAATGTTAGCTGACCCCGCACTTAATCGTTTAATCGAACAAGTCCAAGTACCACTATTATTGACTAGTGCTAATTATCGGGATGAACCAGAAGCCTTGGATAGTGAGATGGTTGAAAAGTTATTTGGAGATCAAATCGAGGCTATTGTTCCTGGGAAAAGCGGGAATAATCAAGCAAGTACAATTATCGATACGACGAATGTAGAATTGTTAGTTAAGCGTCAAGGAAAGACAACTTTGACAGAGATAAAAAGAAAGGCAGGGTTAGGGATGAAAATTGCAATTGGAGCTGATCATGGGGCTTTTGATAAAAAAGCCGTCATTGTTAAGCATCTCAAGTCTTTAGGACATGAAGTAATTGATTTTGGAACAAATAGTTCAGCAAGTGTCGATTATCCAGATTTTGCAGGGCCAGCAGCGGAAGCGGTGGCCAACCAGCAAGCTGATTTAGGAATTGTGATGTGCGGCACCGGCATTGGGGCTTCCATTACAGCTAATAAAGTTAGTGGGATTCGGTGTGCTTTAGTTTATGATCCTAAAGTTGCTAAGATTACCCGCGAACACAATGATTCCAATGTGTTAGCTTTAGGTGGTCGGATTACCCCGGTTGAAACGATGCTTGAAATTGTGGACAACTGGCTAGTGACGCCTTTTTCTCACGATCAGCGACACGAACAAAGAATTGCGAAAGTTGCAGCGTTAGAAAAGGAGCAACATGTACGATAAAGAAGTAAGTCAAGCGATTGCGGCAGAAAAAGAGCGCCAAAATCATAATATTGAATTGATTGCCTCAGAAAACTTCGTTTCAGCGGACGTTCTGGCAGCGACAGGTAGTATTTTAACCAATAAATATGCCGAAGGTTATCCGGGTAACCGTTATTATCATGGCTGTGAAAACGTCGATGTGATTGAAGATTTAGCTCGTAATCGATTATGCCAAATTTTTCAAGCGGATCACGCCAATGTGCAAGCTCACTCTGGTTCACAAGCTAATATGGCTGTTTATCAAGCGCTTCTAAAACCAAATGATATTGTGTTAGGAATGGATTTAAATGCTGGCGGGCATCTCACTCATGGGCATCGTTTAAACTTTTCTGGTCAGTTGTATGACTTTCATGCTTATGGTGTTGATCCAATCTCGGAACAATTAGATTATGAAGCAGTCCGCCAAATTGCGTTAGAAATTAAACCGAAATTGATTGTAGCGGGTGCCAGTTCTTATCCCCGGGCGATTGATTTCACTAAATTTCGTGAAATTGCAGATGAAGTGGGCGCATATTTAATGGTTGATATGGCTCATATTGCTGGCTTAGTCGCAGCCGGCTTACACCAAAACCCGGTTTTAGTGGCGGATGTAGTTACTTCAACGACGCACAAAACATTACGTGGTCCGCGCGGTGGCATCATTTTATGTAAAAAACAATACGCCGCCCAAATTGATCAAGCAATTTTCCCGGGGATTCAAGGTGGCCCATTAATGCATATCATCGCAGCCAAGGCCGTTAGTTTTTTAGAAGCGCTCCAACCAGAGTTTATTGAATACCAAACACAAGTGATTAAAAACGCTCAAGCTTTGGCGTTGGCTTTAAAAAACCAAGGGGCGAAGATTATTACGGGTGGTACCGATAATCACTTAGTACTAGTCGATGTTAAAAACACTTATCAATTAACTGGTAAACAAGCAGCGGATATTTTAGATACGTTGCGGATTACTTGTAATAAAAATGCGATTCCCTTTGATACTGAAAAACCATATTATACCAGTGGAATTCGCTTAGGAACACCAGCTATGACGACAGCTGGTTTTAAAGAAATAGAGTTTCAAGCCATTGCTAAAATTATCCATCGCGCTTTAAAACAACCTCAAGACCAAGTACTATTAACTAAATTGGGGGACGAAGTACAAGCATTAATGAGTAAGTTTCAAATTCATGGGAAGGAAGAATAAACATGTTAAAAATTTTAGATCATCCGTTAATCGCACATAAACTCACTTATATGCGGAATAAAGAGACCGGAACCAAAGATTTCCGACAAAATTTAGACGAGATTGCTGGCTTGATGGCTTATGAAATCACGCGCGATTTACCGCTACAAGCCGTGGCGATTGAAACACCGCTGACGCAAACTATCGGGCAATTACTGGCTAATAATGTGGTGTTAGTGCCAATTTTAAGAGCCGGTTTAGGCATGGTTGGCGGTATTTTGAGTTTGATTCCGACCGCTAAAGTTGGACATGTTGGCCTTTATCGTGATGAAGAAACTTTACAACCCCATGAATACTACGCTAAATTTCCCGCTAATATTGCCGAATCAGTGGTGATGATTTTAGACCCGATGCTCGCTACTGGTGGTTCTGCGGTCGCTTGTATTGATTTAATTAAACGCCAAGGAGCTCGTTCGATTAAATTAGTTTCATTAGTCGGCGCCCCTGAAGGGGTAGAAGCTGTACAAACCGCCCACCCGGATGTGGATATTTATTTAGCTGCCCTCGATGAAAAATTAAATGAGATTGGTTATATCGTTCCTGGTCTTGGTGATGCCGGCGACCGGATTTTCGGTACGAAGTAAGCATGCCTGATTTAGTCTTTCGGATTCTTTTACATTTAGTCTGTTTTGTTTTAGCATTTTATGCCTTAGAAGGGCTGGATTTCACTAAAATATTACGCAAAGGTCAATCGCTGAAAGCACTAATTCTTTTATTTCTTTTAAGCATGGCGTTAGGCTATTTGGTGGCCCAATTTTTGTTAATGTTAGCTTTTCGTTATTATTTCTAATTAAAATAATAAAATTGTAATTTATAGCCAGGTGCACACGCCTGGTTTTAAAATACTCTTTATAGACATTTACGTAACTTTGCCATAAACTTAAAGTAGTTTTAAGTTTAGTTGCTAAAACAGGAAAGAAGGTTAATTATGTATTATTCAAATATTACAGCCGCTATTGGTAATACACCTTTAGTTCGCCTGTCAAAACTACAAACTAAGCTAGCTTTGGCAGCTAATTTATACGCCAAATTGGAAATGTTTAATCCAGGCGGGAGTGTTAAAGATCGGATTGCTTTAAAAATGATTAATCAAGCGCAAGCTGAGCACCGAATTAATCCAGAGACAGTTATTATTGAACCAACTAGTGGAAATACCGGCATTGGGTTGGCTTTAGTCTCGGCCTATTATGGTTATCAGTTGATTTTAGTTATGCCTGATTCATTAAGTCAGGAAAGACGCGAACTCTTACAAGCATATGGCGCGAAAATAGTGCTAACCCCTGGTGCTAAAGGGATGAAAGAAGCGATTCGAGTGAGTAAAAAATTAGCTGAAGATAATCCGAACTCATTTATTCCCTCGCAATTTGATAATTTGGCTAATCCTAATAGCCACTATGAAACTACTGGTCCCGAAATCTATCGTGATTGTCCAGAAGTTGATGTCTTAATTTCAGCGATTGGGACCGGTGGTACGATCACTGGGGTGGGACGATATCTCAAAGAACAAAACCCAGCAATTCATATAATTGGAGTAGAACCAGCTGCTTCGCCATTTTTAACCCAAGGCATCACTGGTAAACATAAGATTCAAGGTTTAGGTGCTGGTTTTTTACCAGCAGTCTTAGATACGAATGTTTATGATGAAATTATTCCGATCGCGGACGATTTAGCAATTGATTTTATGCGCTTATTAACGACGAATGAAGGTATTTTTGCAGGTATCTCTTCTGGAGCTGCCTTAGCAGCTGGGGTTATCGCCGCGAAACAACAAAAGTTCCACCAAAAAAATATTGTAGTTATTTTGCCTGATAGTGGTGATCGTTACTTATCACTCCATTTAATGAAAGATCCACAGGATGATTGATTTATATCAGGCGTTTAAAAGACAAGACCCAGCCTTACGCTCGTTTTTAGAGTTTTTACTGTATCCGGGTGTTTGGGCTTTAGGGATTTATCGGGTTAGTCATTTCTTTTACCAACTGAAGTTTTACTTGCTGGCTCGTTTAATTTCGCAATGGGCGAGATTTATTACCGGGATTGAAATCCATCCTGGGGCCCAAATTGGGAAAAGATTAGTGATTGATCATGGTATGGGGGTCGTAATTGGTGAAACCACCATTATTGGGGATGATTGTTTATTGTATCATGGTGTAACTTTAGGTGGTACCGGCAAACTGAAATGTAAGCGCCATCCGACGTTAAAAGATAAAGTTGTAGTCGGAGCACAAGCTTCAGTGTTAGGCAATATTACCTTAGGAGAAGGTGCTATGATTGGCGCAAATGCAGTTGTCTTGCATGATGTTTTACCAAATACGACAGTGGTTGGTGTACCAGCTCACCCGGCAGAAAAAAAGTAACCGTTTTGCTATAATTTTACTAGAGTAATTGCTAAAATATTTGTGTTATAATTAAAAAGTGAGCGGAGGAATTGCGATGTTTTTTTCAAAATCTGTTGGTATCGATTTAGGTACAGCTAATACATTAATTTATGTCAAAGGGGCGGGAGTTGTCTTGGATGAACCTTCAGTTGTGGCTTTAGAAGCGGATACCCATAAAACTTTAGCCGTTGGTCAATCAGCCAAGGAAATGCTTGGGCGAACACCCGGGCGCGTTTTAGCCATTCGACCTTTAAAAGATGGTGTGATTGCCGATTTTGAAGTGACTGAAATCTTAATTAACTACTTTATAAAACAATTAAACTTAAAAGGGATTTTTAATCGGCCAAATATTTTGATTTGTTGTCCTTCAAATATTACTTCTGTGGAACGGAAAGCGATTATTGATGCTGCTTATCGGGCAGGCGCACGAAAAGTATATGTAGAAGAAGAACCTAAAGTCGCTGCCTTGGGAGCTGGTTTAGATTTCTCCAAAGCGAGTGGGGTAATGATTTTAGACGTTGGTGGTGGGACTACTGATGTCGCAATTTTATCACTTGGTGAAATCGTCGCCAGTACTTCTTTAAAAATTGCGGGCGATCGCTTGGATAAAGATATTATTAAATACATGAAAGACACCTATAAATTATTAATTGGTGATCGGATGGCCGAAGAAATTAAGATTAAGATTGGTAATGCTTGGCGTGGTACAAGTCAGGATACGTTTATGGTTAGTGGTCGCGACTTAGTGACCGGTTTACCCCATACTGTTACCATCTCAGCTGATGAGACCGAAACTGCTATGCATGAAAGTTTGCAAAATATTGTTAGAGCTTGTCGAACTGTTCTGGAACAAACCCCCCCAGAGTTATCAGCGGATATCGTCACTAAAGGTTTAGTCATTACTGGTGGTGGCGGACTGTTAAATGGCTTAGATGAGCTATTACTTAATGAGTTAAACATCCCAGTGGCGATTGCGGAAAATGCCTTAACTTGTGTCGCTGAAGGTACGGGAATCATGTTGGAGTATTTACATTTAAATAAATAATAACCTAAGTATGATGTGAACCCATAAAGTCGGACTTTTTGTTAAACATTAAGTACAGAGGATT
>CAZAZP010000017.1:0-21470 GCA_964489695.1 uncultured Erysipelotrichaceae bacterium
CAGGAATTACTACCGTCCAAAATAAAAAGGAAAATGAGACAGGTAACCCCACTATCAAATAAGCTGAACCTAAGAAAATTAAGCCGCTGATGATGGTTCCGAGTAAGGCTAAACTAATAATCACTATTAACTTAGCTTGATATTTAGCTAACGCCTTTAAAAAGAAATAAAGAATTACTGCGGTAAAACTTTTATCAATTAGATTACTTATTTGACCACCGGGAAAAGTGGTAGTAAAAGCAGCTAAACACCCACTAACTAGCCCAATACTTAAAGCTTCGGGCAAGCTTTCCACTAATAATAAACAGATAAACATCATCGCTAATAAAAAATCCATTTTCATGCCACCTAAATTTAAACTAGGCATTAAGTAATGAAATAATAAACCTAAAGCTAATAACATCGCATAGAGCGTTAAACGTTTGATCGACATAATAATTACCTCCTTTATTGTAATCAGCTGATCAAAATATTTACTTTCTGCTCTTCAAGTCATTATTTCACCCCCTTTAATAAAAAAACTCCACCCTGCAGGGCGAAGTTCGCGGTACCACCTGAATTTGTGCTCAAAGCACCTTGTTCGGATACTAACATATCCTAGCCTTTTTAACGGCAGGCCTCCGTTAACGTCTACTTATGACTGTTCGAGTTACCTTTTGAAAGCCCATTCATTAATCCGCTTCAGTGAAATTCCCACCATCATCCACTCGCTTAAATCCACTGATTAATTACTCTTCTTTCGCATTAAGTTTAAAGTAATTATAAACTACTATTTTTTCTAAAACAAGCTAAATTGCTTTAATAGACACGTCTGTAGCTAAATGTTATGATAAGGCCGTAATTAGGAGGTGACTATGGCAAAAACAGTAATAGTTTATTGGTCTGGTACTGGTAATACCGAAGCAATGGCTCAAGCTATCGCTAATGGTATTGCGCAAATTGAATCAGATGTAGCTATCTATCAAGTTAATGAAGCTGATCCCGCCACAATTTTGGCAGCGGACAAAATCTTATTAGGTTGCCCTTCAATGGGAGTAGAAGAACTAGAAGAATATGAATTTAGACCTTTCTTTGATTCCATCAAAGATAATCTCTTTGGTAAATCCGTCGCTCTTTTTGGTTCCTATGATTGGGGCGATGGTTTATGGATGAGAAATTGGGAAGAAGAACTAAATGACTTAGGGGCTGACCTCTTTTCTGAGAGCTTTACCCATATGCTCAGTATTGAGGGCGATGAAGCACTCGCTGAAGAATTCGGGAAAAAATTTGTTCAATCATAAAAAGGATAGGTAATATCCTTTTTACTTGGCGAATCAATTGCAGTTTAAACCTGACTTTGATAAGATGAAGGCAGTTAACTTAAGGAGGATTAAATGGCAAAAACCACAATTATTTATTGGAGTTCCACCGGAAACGTTGAGTATATGGCCCAAGAAATTGCGAAGGGCGTGAGCGAAGGTGGCGATGAAGTAAAAGTAATTCAAGTCTTAGAAGCAACAACAGACGATGTCTTAGCAGCTGACAAACTAATGTTAGGTTGCTCAGCTACCGGTGAAGATGAAATTGATGAAATGGAATTTCGACCTTTCTTTGAAAGTATTAAAGATATTATCAAAGATAAACCCGTTGCACTTTTTGGCTCATGGGGCTGGGGTGGCGGTGAATATATGCGGAAATGGGAAGTAGAAGTCCGCGAAACCGGTGCCCTTTTATTTGAAGATCAAGGCTATACTCACCAAGATGCCCTTTACGGTGATGAACAAGAAGCCATCGATTTTGGTAAACGCTTTACTGAAATCTAACCCGAAAAGACTATATAATTAGTCTTTTTTTGATTAAAGCATATTAATAGCACATTTTTTGGAACATGCTATAATTTTTTCACAGGAGGAAAACCTATGTTAAATGTTGCTATTATTGTTGGTAGTTTAAGAAATAACTCATATAGTTCGCAATTAGCTAAGCACCTACAAACGCGCTATCAAGCTAAAATGAATGTCGATATTATTAATCTTGATGTTCCTAACTATAATGAGGATTTGGATATGGATGGTCACCGCCCTGATGTAGTTAATGAATTAATCCATCGGGTGAACCAAGCAGATGCAGTGTTTGTGATTACACCAGAATATAACCACAGTATCACTGGCATTATGAAAAATGCCTTGGACTGGCTCAGTCGTAACCAACCTGGCTTAACAAATAAACCTGGGATTGCGATGGCTTTATCGCAAGGGATGACAGCTGGGGCACGGGCTTATGCTCATCTAATTTCCATTTTGGACACTATGCCAATGTATCTTTTACCTGGCTATGATGTTTTAGTCGGAGCAATCCATAATCGCTTTGATGAAAATGGAAAACTAACTGATCAACCAACAATTGATTTTATTGATTTAGTCATTAATCAGTTCTTAGCTTTCTATGAAAAAGTAAAATAAAACGATATCAGACGATATCGTTTTTTATTTACCCATAAATTTCATAGCTTGAGCAGTAATCTCAGCCAAAATATCTTGGGTTTCCTTAGGTTTTAATTCCTTACTTAATGAGGCTTGTAAATCATTTAACACATTATCGGGTTTAATATTACCTAAATCACCACTGGTAATGCCACTTTGAGCTCCCAGTCCCCCAATTAACTTACCCGCAAAATCTTTAAAGATGTTGCCCGCAATTTGGGTGCCCACTTTACTAATAATAACGGAAAAGATATCATCCAAAAAGCTCTTAGGTGCAGCTTGTGGTTGCGCTTTACTACCAGTTAAAGAACTTAGCACCCCACCAAATAGGTTGTTTAATAAATCATCATTTTTGGGTTGAGCAGGAGCTGGAGTGGATGAACCACCTAACAGACTACCTAAAAGTGAACCTAACCCGCCTGCTTGTTCGGGCTGAGGGGTTGCTTTTTGGGCTGGAGCACTCGCTCCGCCTAATAAGGAACCTAAAGCTTGACTTAAAATATCTCCACCACCAGCAGCTTGTTTACTACTACCACTACCAGTTAATGAGCCTAATAGACTACCAATTAAATCATTACTACCAGTTGAAGTACTACTTCCAGCACCAGTTAGCGAACCCAATAAGCTACCTAATAAATCATTATTGCTATCCTTAGTACTACTTTTGGAAGTTCCCGTGACGTCAGTAACTTTGGGCGTCTTTTTCGTTGTAGTTTTAGCTGGTGTTTTTTTCGCGGTTGTTGTCGCTTTTTTAGTAGTTGTTGTTTTTTTAGCAGTTGTAGTTTTTTTCGCAGCTGGCTTGGAAGCCGCTGGTTCAGTTAAGCTTTCGGTTAGTCCTTTTAACAAATCATTTAAATCGACCATTGTTTCTCCTTTCTATGTTTACTCTTAAACACATTATAACTGTTTTCTTTTGGGAAAAGAAACTTTTATGATTAACTACAGGCGTTTTTCATAGGCCAGCCGGGCTTGTTTTTCTACAAATTCAGCTTGCAAAAAAATCACTCCTGCATATTCATATTGATTCTTTAAAAATAAACTAATCGCGCGTTTATTTAAATAATGGGTATCAACCCGCGCTACCGCAATGTGTTGGCTTCTTAGTTGTTGTTCAGCAGCTTGAATCAGCAAAGTACCGATGTTTTTACCCGCATAATTTTGATCAATCGCTATGCGATGTAAAGAAGCATATGATCCTGTATACTTCCATGCACCACCATAGATTTTTTGATAGGTTTCTTCTTCAAGCAACTTAATCGCAATCGTCGCGATAATCTTATCTTCATTACATAAAACATAGGCTTGCTTTAACGCAATATCAGTTAAGATCGTGGCTTGATTCGGATAACCGTCTTGCCATTGGGGGCTACCAGTTTGTTTCAATAATTCTTTAGCTTGCTCAATAATCGCTAAAATAGCTGAGCTATCCGCTGTTTGCGCTAAACGCCAGTGATACTTTGTGGCCATGACCTACCTCCTAATCTGATAGTGATACAATAATCTGGTTTTGTTTTAACCAAGCATTTAAGACTTTAAAATCATCTGGTTTTTGTAAGAGTTTTAATAAACTTAAACCTGCTTCAGCTAACTTTAAATAATCAAGATAATTCATGTGTTTACTCGCTACTGCAGCTTGACCATAAATATAAGGAATTAAAGCAATCGATTTATTCATATCGATATGGCCTAACGCCTTTAAAGCTAACTGATAAGTCGCCAAATAATCAGCCTTTTTCAAATATAAACGATTTAAAGCATAAGTCACCGCGGGGAAATAACAAAGTTGTTCATGTTCACTAATTTCACTAATAAACTCTTTGAGTAATTGTTCATCAGTTTCTAAACTAAGATAACCACTAATAGCGAATAAATCCAAATCATTGCTTTGCTGATTGGTATAATCAAAGTGACTTAAATGTTCTTTTAGGATTAATTTGGTGTCTTCGCGATAAGCCACAAAAAACGTATTAAATAAAGCATATATAATATTTATTTTTAATTTATCGTTATAAGATAGTTTGATTTGACTAAAGCTTGTCAGAATATTTTCGATTTGTTGCAATTCATTTGACTTGATTAATGCTTGGTTACGATTTAACATAGCTAATAAACCATCTAACTGGTTTTCAATATAAAAAGGAATCCGAGAGGAGAGGATTAAATCAAACATATCAATTTTCAATAAATTTGCAATATGAAACAAAACCTCAAAAGAAGGAGTTATCTCCCCGCTTTCAATTTTTTGTAAGGTCCGCACGGTTATAAATTCACCGCTTAATTCTTTTTGTGTTAGACCAGCAGCTTGACGCAGACGTTTAATTTCTGGACCTAATAAGCTGGCTTCAATCAGTGTTGTCAACTGGCTCCTTCAATACGAACTATTGTTCGCTTGTATCAAGATTTGAATAATAGTATTATACTATAGTAAATTATAACATAGAGAAAGGGTGTATTTTATGCAGAAGAACTATGCTATCGTTGTCGATTCGTCACTAATTCCTTCATATGAAGTAACTAAATTAGATAATGTTTTTGTCCAATCACTTTACGTCGTGGAAGATCAAGAATCCTTTAAGGATTATGTAGACATTCAACCAGCGGAAATATATGCGCGGTTAAGAAGTGGTTCAACCTTTCAAACCTCCCAACCATCCGTGGGCGATTTTGTCACAACTTATGAACATATCATCCAACAAGGTTACAAAAATATTTTAGTTTTTACGATTTCTAAAGTCTTATCCGGAACAAACCAATCCGCTAACATGGCAGCGAGTCAATTTCCTGAAATAAATATTAAGGTGATTGATACGAAAATCGCTGCTGCACTTTGTTGGGAAATTATCGAAGAGATTATGAAAAAAGCCGATACCACTGATTTTGTCGAAGTCGCTAAATACAGTGAAACTGCTTTTGATGGGATGGAAGTCATTGCTTATATTGGTAATATCGATTATCTTAAACGCGGTGGACGTTTATCCAGTGCTAATGCGATGATTGCTAATCTATTAAAGATTCGCCCCATCTTGCAACTAAAAAGTGGTGACGAAATTAAAGCCATCGATAAAACTCGAAGTTTACAAAAAGCGTTAGAAACGGTCGTGGACTTAGTCAAAGAAAAAAATCCGCAGCGGATTATGTTACTAACAACTGATGAAGCAAACGAAGAACTTATGAATAAATTCATTCCATTAGTCAAGGAAGCTTTCCCAGCCATGAGCTTTACGCAAGAAGTCTTATCACCCGCAGTTGGTGTCCATATTGGACCTGAGATATGCGCGATTATGTATCAAGTTTAAAAACTATTTAATTAACCAACTAAAAAAGACACCTCTAATAAGAAGTGTCTTTTTTTCTTTTAATTAAGCTTTTATTCTTCGTCTAAGTGAGTATTAAAATACGATGGACCAGTATGAACCCACTCTGACATTGGTTTTGGTGTAATACCAAAATCAACCGCTAAACGGTTAGATAAAACTTGAACTACCGCAGCGTATTCAATCGCTTTAAATGCACCACCTTGAGGTTCAAACGATAAGTCTGCTTCATCACGGGTATGCATACCAATAATATGGGCGCTTTCAAATTTCTCTTTACCAAAGGAAGCTAGACCCATTGATAATTTATGGTTATAAGCATTATCGTCATCACTTAAAATAATGATTCCAACATCCCGAGTAAAGCCCATGCTCGGACCATGGAGACCATCATCAATTTCATAACCCACACATAAATGACGAATCGCAATTTCTAAGATCTTTAAAGCACCTTCTAAAGCCACACCATAGTTAGCTCCACCACCATAAATTGCGAAACTACCATAACCTAATAATTTGCGTTTGTTAGCCTCAAACCAAGCATCAGTCTTTTTGACGATAGCTGAGTGACTAGCTGGAACTCGACCGACTTCAGCTAAATAGTTATCATAATCAGCTTGGCTGAGATAACCACGAGCTAAACCTAATTCCATTCCGATTAACATATGCGTCAAGAAAGTTGAAACATAACCAATCGTTCTGGTGCCGTGCTCTTCATAACCACAACCCATATCAACGTGAACATCAACCGCTACTTTCAGTGAATTATCACTTAGGTTTTCGGTAATTCCAATATTCCAATAGCCTTTATCTTTAACTATTTTCTGGCATTCTAACATTAAAGTTGAAGTTCCTGATTGTGAGTTGAAAACGTAAAGTGCCTTAGGGTTATAAGCGACTTTCCCCAAAAATTCGTTAGGGAAAATTACAACTGATGAGATACCACTAGCTTTTTCGACAAAACGGCAAGATGTTACGGAAGAAGTATTACTGGTTCCCGAACCAATAAAGACGATTTCGTTAACTTCCGCTAATTTATCGCCAAGATAATTAATCACTGGTAAGATACGTTCTTTCCGATGAGCGACGATACTTTCAACTGTTTCAGGAATTCGGTTAATACAATCCATTAATGTAACCATTATTTACCTACTTTCTATTACCAAACAAAAATAACTAATAATTCCGTTTAATTTTCATACTTCATAAAACTAACATAGTATAAGATGGTTGCCCATCTTATACTATGCTTCACTAATTTTAAACGATACCAACAACTCGTCCAAGGATGCCTAAGACTAACATAGCAATCATTAGAACGTGTGGTTTAACCCCTTTCTTTAGTGCTCGATAGCAACCAAAGAGTAGTAAGAGTGGTAAGAGGTTAGGATAAATTTGATCCAATAGTTCTTGGATACTAACATCAACGCCTTCAGTTGGTGTAATAACTAGCGTTGTAGAGAATCTAATCATCGTGGCTGACATCGCCCCAACGGTCATCAATCCGACGATTGTAGCAGCTTTCGTAACTTCTGATAAGACACCACTTTCGGTAGCGGATTTCATGAATTGACTTCCTAAACCAAAACCAATATATACTCCATAATAACGAACAGCAAATGCTGGAATATTAAAGAGTAATAAGTGAACTAATGTACCAATTGGATTTCCATCCATTGATAATGAAGCACCAATACCCAGGGTAATAATTCTTAAAGAACCCCAGAAAATCGAGTCGCCAATTCCGGCAAATGGACCCATTAACGAAACTTTGACGGCGTTAATTGAAGCTACATCAAAATTTGGATCAGCTGCGGCTTCTTTTTCCATTGAAGCAGATAAACCAGTAACGAAACCGCCCATTGTTGGCGTAGTATTAAATAATTCAAAGTGGCGAGAATAAGCAGCAATCTTATCTTCCTTCTTTGTATAGTATAAATCGATAACTGGAATCATCGCATAAACATAAGCTAAAGCTTGCATTCTTTCAAAGGTGTAAGATGAGCTTAAGCCCATAGTCCGCCAGAATACTTTTCTTAAAACTTTATTTTCTTCTGGTGAGATATTTTTCATATTCTTAATCATTGAATAGGTCCCCCTCTCCTGCTGCTACATGGGCACCTTTTTTACCTTGGCCCTCCACAAATAAGATGACAGAAATAACGATACCTAAAGAAGCTACGCCAATCATGTCTAAATGGAAGAATGAAACAAGCAAGAAACCTAAGAAGAAATAAACGCCTAATTTTGGTGTCCACATAATCCGAAGTAATAAAGCGAACCCGGCAGCTGGCATCATACCAGCAGCAACTTGGAAACCATCATTAACTACGGCTGGAATATTATCGATAATACCTTGAGCAACTTGTGATCCATAAAATAGTACTGAGAAAATCATAATTGCTTTAGGTAAACCGCCTAAAATCCACACACCATAGTGCATTGCTTCGATTGCTTTAGCGCGACCTTCAGCAATAAATTTTAAGACGATTGGGTTGATAAAGCTGCGAGCTAAAGTAGCGGCGAAGAAAATAAATGATCCCAGCATCGCCACTGGAATAGCAAACGCTAAAGCAACTTCAATATCTTGTTTTAATGTAATCGCAAAGGCTGTCCCAATTAAGGTACCAGTATTTGCATCCGGCGGTAAAGTACCACCAATTCCCATAACACCTAGAAAGACAAGCTGTAAATGAGCTCCCATTCGAACACCTGATGTTATGTCCCCTAAAATTAATCCCGTAACTAGCCCAATAACTAACGGTTGGTCGATCATCGGCATAGCAAACCAAACATCTAATGCGCCTAATGCCCAAAACACCAAAGTTAGCGTAAGCACTTGAACAATACTCATAGTTCCTCCTTTTTTTTAAATTTTAAACCTTTAATAACTGATTCCGCTGATCTTGCGGTCTCATTGGCTACCATTCTAAAATCGACTTTTTCGACTTTAGTAATTAATTCTTCGATGACAGACACTTCTTCTTTATTAATAAATACGGCCGCTCCACTCACTATACTACCTTCTTTTTGCGTGATGCCACCGATATTAACATAGTTAATACCCCCAACTGCATCCACAACGCGTAAGGCATCTTGGACAGTTCTGACAATCACAAATACTTTCGTGTTAGCTGTGCGTGGGTCATTTAATAAAGCAATCCCATCATCGATGCTTCTGACTGCTAAGTTAACGCCAGCTGGCTTGGCCAGTTGCACAGCCATCTTAGCAATCTCATTTTTCATGATTTGATCATCTGCGACTAAGATTGCTGACGCCCCTGAGGCATTAACCCAGGAGACGGCAACTTGCCCATGCAATAACCGCGCATCAACCCGCAAAATACTTACCACAATCTATCAGCCTCCTTTTCAAATTCAGAAAGCGCTTTTTCAAAATTGAATAATTCAATGCTGTCCCGACTACCTGAAATAATATCTTCAATTTGACTTTGATAGTCTTCATCAAATTGAGTAAGAATCAGCTCCATGGAAAGGCCTAAGTTCATCCCAGAAATAACCATAACGTTCTTTCTAATACCAAATTCAATTAATCGATTATAAACACTACCACCTTTAAGATCGCAGATTAGAATCAAAAGATCGTCTTGTAGTTTTTCCACCTCCTGACTTATTGCTTCTGGTGAATGATACTTGCTTAGCCCGAAGGCATAAGTCTTCTCTGGTTTCCCCATAATCATCTCAATCGCTGATAACATTCCTTCAGCAAGATTACCATGAGAAGCCAGCACAATTGTCTTATTCAATTTGTCACTTCCCTTCACCCTTATACAGCAAAAAGCGTGCCAACTTAGTGTCGCACGCTTTTTTTCAGCTAAATCAGCTAATCAAGCCTTAATTTTATTACCTTAATCGAACTATTTTATTAGTGTCGTTATTTATCGAAACTAACCTTTATAAATATAGTCGTAAATATAAGCTATCTCACTCACTGGGATTTCCACAGCATAGTTATTTTCCAAATTCATAAAACTGCGTTTCATCTTGCGGATAAATTCTTGTTGGTCTCTGACAAAGTCATCAATATTATCCAACTTACCAATTACCCGATCAGTCAGTAGCCGTTCAATCATACAGCTAATATGAATGTATAATCCTACAATTTTCCGACTATCTAATTCGGGCATAATATTTCGTTTAATCTCTTGAATCACGATTTCTGTATTACTAATAATCTTTTCGGGATTTAAGATCGTTAGATATTCCACTAGGTTTTGTAAGGAGAAGTTCCGTAAGATGTTATGACCAAATGCTTCCAGTTCGGCAGTATTAAAGCTTTTATCAAAATCATCTTAATCTTTTCTAAGTTTTGTTTACCCACTAATTCTTCAATGGGAATAAATTCATAACCTTCAATCCGGGGATTAACCGTCCCAATAATATATTTCACCGTGCATTGATTAAAGACTCTGGCTTTTGTTTTATATTACGTTAAATCCTCAAACGAATAACTAATAATCTCAACATCAACTTTCTTCGGTAAACTATCGACTAATAGTTGTTTAAATTTATGAGCGGTATTCACATCTCGGGGACAAACAGTCATAATCGCATTTTTCCGTTCTTTACTCTCAATAAATATATGTTTACTACGATAGTCTTGTTGCTTAACTTTTTCGATAATATTATAGCTACTAAGGTCATTTAAAATCATCATGCCAACATCTAAAATTAATTTCATTGTCACATTATTAAATAACACAATATCCATATTATGATTCGCCACGATATTATTATGAATTTCTTCTAAGGAACCCATATCAACTAAGATTAATAAGTTTTTTGTATTTTCTAATGAACTAATATATTCCGATAATTGTTTCGCGACTTCTATTGCGGAGATATCAACTGGTACATCAATCGCATCAAAGACATGACTACCAAGCATATAGTTAGCAGTAGTAGTCATACTACTAGCCGTTGAATAACCATGAGCTAAAACAATCGCGACGGAGTGCGCTGATTTCCGCGTATTTTGCATAATTCGGAAGTATAAATAGAAATCTATTCGCCTAGTAAACCAAATTCAATATTGACATGGCCTTTGAGTAATTCAATAATTTCTTGACTAAAGTTATAGTTAATTGGATCAACCGTCTTAATCTTTGTTAGTAATTCCTCAATTACAGTTCGATTATCAATCAATAAGCTATCACAAGCCCGATGATTATTAATAAAGTCTGACATTAAACGACTCAAGTTAATAATTTGGGCATTGGTAAAGACGATTCGATAACGTTGGGATAAACGAGCCCGAATATTTTCTAACGTGTTTTGATAAGTGATTTCCTTAACACTATCACGATTATCTAATTGGAAAGTAATGGTTTCGGTATAGCGTAGTAATAAGTCTCTGACCACTTCAATAAACTGTTCAAAATTACTATCTTTAATATTTTTATGGTAACGCAACAAGCGATCATTAAAAATATAAAGACTCTTTTCTTTAATCACCGCTTCTTTTAATTCATGCAGCTCTAAATAAGTCCCATTATCAACGTAATCAATAACACCTTTATTTTTTGAACTCTCTAAAATAACATAGGAAGGTAAGTTTTGATAATCAACTTTTAAGGTTCCAATTTCAGCCCGGGGTTGACTAGCTAACGCGGAAGCCACACTAACTTTTACGCAGTTTTCCATATCACCGACATTCCCGATAAAGTTGAAATTAGACAGAATATGATATACATGACGATTAATTACAATCTCTTGTTCAATTAAATCTGCTTCACGTTGTAATAAAGTATAAAGTAATTCTTTTTTCTCATTATCCGGCCGTTGTTCTACCGATGGAATCCGACTGATGACAGGGATTCGTCTTAATAGTGGTTTTAACAATGTGTGACGGGGATCTTCGGTTGTGGCAAACGCAATAAAGACTTGTGATTTATACCACTTTTCATTATCTCCGACTTTATGATAGGTTCCTTTATCCATAAACAGGTAGAGTTTTTCTTGACATTCTGGTCGTAAGCTTTGGATTTCATCTAAAAACAACATCCCACCATCGGCCAATTTAACTAACCCATCACGTTCTTTTTCCGCTCCGGTATAAGCCCCTTTAACATTTCCAAAAAAGTTAACTAAAAATAGTTCCGGATTATTAGCATACTCCGAACAGTTAACCGTGATAAAACGACTTTCAGGAGCGAAAATACCTTATTCAACGCCATATTCATAAGTCTTTTCCGCAATTAAACTTTTACCAACTCCCGTTGCCCCAATTAAAATAACGGATAACCCTCCATCGGGATAAGTCACAGCTGATTTACATTGTTCAATCGCATAATTTAAACTTCCATTGTGACCAATTAAGCTCCGAAAAGCTCCCGGCTTCACTTCATTTTCTTCTAGGTCGCTTCTTAGCTCTTCAACGCTATTATAAACGGCTGAGAGTTTTGGCCCAAGACTATTGGTAGAGATGTTTCGTTTAAAAAACAGAACTGGTCGGCTATTTACTTTAATTAACTGATCTTGATTGAAAAAATCATTAAGAATCTCAGACGCGGTATTCCGACTGATTTGGTATTTCTCGGCATAATAATTTGTTGTGTGTTGCAATAAATTGAACCAATTAATATTTTCAGTTGCGAACCTTAGATCCTCTAAGATCTTATCTTTCAGTATCATTAATCAACTTTCCTTTCATATGAAGACAAGTGGCCCATTTCACGGCGATATTTCGCGACCGTTCGTCGCGCAATTGGATAACCTCGCGTATTTAAATACTCAGTAATTTTCTTATCACTAACAGCTATCTTACCCTCTTGGTTAATGAATTGCTGGATAACAGTTTTAATCTCCGCTACCGAATGAATCTGCCCTTTACATAACAACGTAGATAACGGATACACCCGATTATCTAAGAGGTAGTACTTATTATTTACCATACGACAAATTGTCGAGACATGCAAATCAGTTAGTTGACTTAAATCTTGTAAGATCAATTTCTTTAAAGGGGCTTGTTGCAGTAGATACGCTTGTTGGTGCCGCACTATTGCTTTAGCCACTAACTCTAGTGATGTTAATCTTTTATCAATCACACTTATTAACTGTTGACCCTCAGTCCAATACTTATTAAAGACTTTTTCCTCTGCTAAATTTAGCTGCTTTTTAAGCTTTTGATATGCTGGATTAAGCTTCACTTTTAAAGAAGTAATTAACTTTATTTCTAGTCGATCTTGCTGTTTAATCACCTCAAAATCTGGACGAATAAAATCTGGTTGACTACTAGCAAAGCCATTACCAGGATTAGGGTTTAATGTCTTAATTAAAGCCACATTTGTTTTAATCTCAGCTAAAGAACTTTGTGTTTCTTTCGCGATTAATTCTAAATCACCTTCCGCAACCAAATAAAGGTATTCCGTAATTAATAGTTTTAATAATGGTTGATTAGGGTAACGTTCTTGTACTTGGATTAACAAACATTCGCTTAAATCACGTGCTCCAACGCCTAAAGGTTCTAAACTTTGAATTAACGCTAAACACTTTAAGACTGATTGCTCACTAGTTCTTTGTTCATGTGCGACTTTTTTCGGGTCTTCATTAAAATAACCCCGCTCATCAATCAAATTTATAAAATATTCTAATAAAGCTGGTTAATCAGTTTTAAGTAAGCGAGCTTGTTCCCACAGATAATCGGTTAAAGAACTACTTTCTTGATATAGTTCAACTTGCGAACCGGAAGAAATTGGTGGTAAATAATATTCTTCACTCATCTCAATTTCTAATAAGGGATTTTCGTTTGCTTGGGCTAATACATATTCATTTAATGCTTGATGATTATATTGTAAGATTTGTAAAGACAAATTAAAATACGGCGTAAAACTTAATTTTGGAATTAGATTTGGTTTAACAGCAATTTTTAAGCCCATTTTATCTTCCCATTATAAAACTAAAATACCTAATTGATAACTGATAATACCGATAACGCCAGCCAAAAGCATCATAATAGTTGGGTCTAATTTAGTTTTTTGTAATATGGCTAAAACTAAACCAAATAACACCAAATTAAATAAATCAACTGATTCTTTTAAAATTGAAGCTTGAAATAACGAGACCCCCGCCACCGCAATTAAAGCTATAACTGCTGGTCGTAAACTTTCTAAAACGATTTGAATAATTCTTAGTTTGTTGTAACGAAAATAGATATACGCTAACAGCAAAACAATCCCAATTGATGGCAGAATATTCCCAAGCGTGGCGATAATCGCACCACTAAAACCAGCTACTTGTAAGCCGACAAAAGTCGCTGAGTTTAACGCAATCGGTCCTGGTGTCATTTGGGAAATAGTAATTAAATCAGCGAACGTATTCGCGGTTAACCAACCGTGTATTTCCACCACTTGGCGATAGATTGGGGCCATTGCCGCATATCCGCCACCAAAACTGACTAAACCGATTTGAAAGAAACTAAATAATAATTTCAAATAGATCATTTACTAGTCCTCCATCTAGCTTGCAACACCCCATAAAGACCCGCGAGCAGAATGATAAAGACTACATTTATTTTTAAAACGTAAGCAAACAAAAAAGCTACCAGAATTACCCCATAAGCTGATTTATCTTGTTTTTGTTTAATACCCATTAACATTTTAATCACGACATCAAATACGACGGCTGCGACCGCCGCAGACATTGCTGATAACGCGGCGTTAACATAGGGGTTAGTTTTAAAAAAGGCATAATAGTGAGAAATAAACGACAATAAGATTAAAGGTGGTAAGACCGTACCCAGCGTACCAATTAAAGCCCCAACTGCGCCATTTACTTTATAACCTACTAAAATAATCGCATTGACAGCTAAAGAACCCGGCGCTGATTGGGCAATCGCGACCATATCCATCATTTCATTTTCATCAATCCAATGTAATTTATCAACAAATTGTTTCCGCATTAACGGCACAATTACATACCCACCACCAAAAGTAAAAGCACTTAAGCGAAAGGCAGTTAGAAATAATTTTAAATAACGTTTAAATTTCTCCACAATAACTCCCCTCTACTGCCTATTTTACCACTTTAAAAGCTGATTATAAATCATTCTTGGCTTTATCTCTTAGAGTGGTTTAATTGTTTGAACTTATTAAATATCTTATAATAGCTTTACGAGGTAAACACATGAATTTCTATGATTTATTTATGGTGCCACTAGAGTGGCTCTATTTAAAGAAAATTCGCCGAAAAATCATCCCCCAAGCAACTGGTCGAGTCTTAGAGATCGGCTTTGGAACAGGAGCGAATTTACCTTATTATAACTATGAGAGCCTAACTGAGTTAGCCGCGGTGGATATTAAGCCACCCTTAAAAGCTGTCCCAGCTGTCAAGTTTTATCAAGCTAGCGCAGAATCGTTACCTTTTGAGGATAACTACTTTGATTATGTGATTACAACTTTGGCTCTTTGCAGTGTAAACCAACAAAATCAAACCATTCAAGAGCTCTATCGAGTTTTAAAACCAAATGGGAAATTGATTTACTTAGAACATGAACAAGCTAAGCAACCTTGGCTCCAAAAGATCTTCAATAAGATTAATCCTTATTGGCATAAAATGACTGGTAATTGCCAGATTAATTTATCCACTCACCAAAATATCAGCCAATTGTTTACTATCACTGATAAGCAAAAAGGGGTCTTCCATTATGGCCTAGCCCAAAAAGTAGCTAGAAGAAAACCGCTAAGTGATTAGCGGTTTTAACATTTATAAAGTAATTTCGTCGGAACCCGACACTTTCATATAGATCAGTAACGAGATGGTCGTAAACACCGTTAAGATTGTGGCTAAGGCGGCAGCGTAACCATAACTACCACGGGAAACAAAGGAATAGATCGCTAAAGTTAAGGTTAATGTTTTAGAGCTATACAACAAGATTCCCCCTGACAACTCGGTAATAATCGTGACCCACGATAAGATTGCCCCAGAGATAATGCCAGTCGCCATCATCGGAATCGTAATCTTAAAGAAAGTTTTAAGTTTACTAGCGCCTAAACTAATGGCCGCTTCTTCCACCGTTAGTGGTATTTGTTGCAAGATAGCAACCGAAGACCTAATCGTATACGGACTTCGACGAATAATTAATGAGATTACCATAATCGTCATTGAACCCGTTAAAGCTAATGGCTTTTTACTAAAGGCCATAATTAAACCAATCGCAACGACACTACCTGGTACGATATATGGGATCATACTAATCGTATCCATGACGTTATTTAAAACATTACTCCGTCGCACAACTAAGTAAGAAATAAAGACTGAAATTAATACCGTTAAGACTAAAGCTATTCCACCAATGGTAATCGTATTGGGGATGGCTGAGCCAACTCTAAATAACGCTGTTTTATAGCTATTTAAAGAAAAGCCCGGAACAAATAATTTACCCGATGTATTTTGGAAGGATTGATAAATAACCAAAATCTGCGGTAAGAATGATAAGAAAATGACAAAATAAATAAAGCCATGAATTAATAAGTTAGTAATTCCCCGCGCTTGTTTTCTTTCAATTGAATTAATTGAATGCATCGCATAAGAATAACGCTTCGAAAGGAATTTCTGGAAGAGGAAAATTGCTAGCGTAATGATAACGGTAATTATACTAATAGTCGAAGCAAAGTTATAGTTACGCGTGACTTCTCCCATAAATTGTTGATAAATTTCAACCGTAAAGACACGATAACCTTCCCCAATTAAAAGTGGCGTTCCAAAGTCCGAAAAGGCGCGCATAAAAACTAATAGCGCTGCAGCCAAGACCGTTGGCATTGTTAATGGCACAATGACGCGGAAAAAGCGTTGCACGCCACTAACACCCATATTAGCTGAAGCTTCAATTAAACTGCGGTCAATCTTCTTTAAGGCACCGGTAATATACATAAAGACAAGTGGTAGTAATTGCAAGGTTAACACCAACACAATTCCATTAAAACCATAAATGGTTGGCATCACATAACCTGTAAGATTTTCCACAAATTTTGTGATAAATCCACTTCTACCTAATAATTGGATCCAAGCATACGCACCAATAAAAGGTGCAGACATCGCGCATAAAACAACTAAAATTTGAATTAGTCTTTTCCCTTTAATCTCATAAAGGTTAAAGAAGTAAGCCATCGGATAACCAATAATTAAGGTCGTAAGGGTGGCACTGATTGAAACTTTAAAACTATTCATCAAAATTCTGAAATAATAACGATCTTGGAAAAATTGTTGAAACCACTTAAAGGAAAAATTACCCGCTTCATCCATCAAAGCTCCACCCATAATTCGAAAGAGTGGATAGATTAGAAATAAGGCGTAAGCGCCAATAATGAGTAGTGAAAAAAACGACCAAATATCTAACGGTTTTTTCATCCTCTTCATAAGCTTAACCTACACTTTCTGCAGCGTGTGCATAAATATCTTTGTCATCGCTGACGCCCCGGATAATATTGCGACTACCATCGCGGGTGAAAACATTAATTTTTTCAGCATTGATAGTTAAGAATACTTCTTGCTGCGGTTCGATAATATCTTTAATACTGGATTCTTGAATAATTTGTAAGCGTTGTTCATTAAAGCTGGAAACATTATAAACTGTATTAAGGCCTAAAAAAGCATAATTTTCGATTACGGCGGTTAAACCGGTATTTTCATTAGTAATAATAAATTCTTCTGGTCGAATAGAAACTAACACATCTTGATTTGCACGGTTAGCAGTATGAACATTGTGAATTTCTAATTGATATCCGTTAATAAATTCTAAGATTGTCTTATGGTCTTTGACTACCAATTTTGCTTCTACAAAATTTGTTTGCCCAATAAAAGAAGCTACGAATTGATTAACAGGTCGTTGATAAATATCCTTGGGCACTCCGATTTGTTGGATTACGCCATCTTTCATAATCGCAATCCGATCACTCACTGCCATGGCTTCTTCTTGGTCATGAGTGACGTAGACTGTCGTAATACCCACATTAGATTGGATATCTTTTATAACTTGACGCATTTCTACACGTAACTTTGCATCTAAGTTAGATAACGGCTCATCCATTAATAATACTTCTGGCTGAATAACTAAGGCGCGAGCTAGCGCTACCCGTTGTTGTTGTCCACCACTAAGGCGTTCTGGTAAGCGACTGGCATATTCTTTAATTTGCATTAATTCAAGAAAATGATCAGTTTGCTTCTTAATTTCAGCTTTGTCCATTTTACGATTTTGTAAACCAAAGGCTACGTTTTTTTCGACATTTAAATGCGGGAAAATAGCGTAGTTTTGAAACACCATGCCGATGTTTCTTTTTGCAGGATCTAAGTCATTAATCCGGCGTTCTCCAAAATAAAAATCGCCGCCTTCAATGGTATTAAAACCGGCAATCATTCTTAATAACGTTGTCTTTCCACAGCCTGAAGGACCAAGAAGGGTGAAAAATTCACCCTTCTTGACATCCAAGGAAAGACCATCAATTACTGTAACATCTCCATAACGCTTGATGGCATCACGGATTTTAATTTCTACACTCATCTGGTCGCTCCTAAATATTTAAACTACTTCTTTTCGATTCCTAATTTTTCGATGATATCTTTAAATTGTTTTTGAATATCAGAACGGTGATTAGAAACATATTCAATGTCTTCGAATGCTACATTAATATCACTAAATGGTTGCATAAATTCATTTTCGTGAATAATGTCATCCCGAACTGGACGATAAGTTAATTTAGCAATTTGTTTTTGACCTTCATCAGAAACTAAGAAGTCGATAAATGATTTCGCATTAACTAAGTTTTTCGCACCTTTAACGATTGCTGATGCAGCTGGTAACCAAACAGCACCTTCAACTGGATAAACAACGCGAACATTTTTTGAACCATCAGTTAATAAAGCGATTGATGGGTCTTCATAAGTAGCTGCTACAACATATTCGCCAGCTTCAGTACCTTTATAAAGAGCTGAAGATGAACCTAAGATTTTACCATCTAGGTTAGCTAAGAATTTTTCCACATATTCCCAACCTTTAGCTGCTGGGCCAAACGCTAATTCGCCATCAAGGCCATCTTTTTTAGCATCAGGATTCATAACTAATAACATATTAGTTAATTGAGCTAAAGCACTAGATGATCCACCAGCATCACCCATTGCGATTTTACCCTTTAAACCTGGTTGTAGCAAATCTTCATAACCAACGATTTCACCAGTAATTAAACCAGCATCAATTAGTTTCTTTTCTTCATTAACGTTAACAAGTAGGTTACTACCACTTAAACCATAATGAGTAAAGTATGGATATTTTTCAACATGTGTCCGATATCCAGCTGGAATTTTATCATAGCCTTTCGCTACATACTCTTCAAATAAACCTTCGTGTTGTAGGTAAGCTCCTAAGTTCATACCACCAAACATTAAGTCTGCTTGAGGATTATCTTTTTCCGCAGCAATCTTAGCTAAAGCTTCGCCGGTTCCCATTGATTGAAGGTTAACTTTTACACCATTTTTTTCTGCCCAATAGTATAGTAAACCTTCAACTTCACCATCTGAGTTTGGTGAATAGACTACTAATTCGCCTCCGACTTTTGGCCCGCAACCAACTAACATAGTAGTAGCAAGCAAAAAGACTACGAGTACTTGAAATAACCGCTTCATATTTCCTCCTTTATATTATGTAATGCAAACGATTACATTTATATTTTATATTATTTAGCCAATTAATGCAACTAAACTCAGTGAATACTAGTTGATTATTGTTATTTACTGATAATTAAAATTTCCGCTTGTCCAGCTAACTTACAAGCTGGACTATGCGCTGGTAAAAATCCACTTTCACCTTTCATTAAATTTAAGGTTTGATCAACCGTTATTTCCCCGGAAATAACGACTAAACCATAAAATGATTGATGGTTAGTTTTAAGGGTATATTCACCAGCTAAAGTTAAGCGACTAACCTTAAAATACGCACAATCAACTAATAGCTCTAATTGAAAGTCGCTAGTTTTTTCAATTAGCGTTGGTTGAATAAAAGTTGGGGTTAATTGGTTGGTATCACTTACCGCTAAGGCTTGCTTGATATGTAATTCTCGTGGTTTCCCATCCGGTCCGACGCGCTTAAAATCATACACACGATAAGTCACGTTAGAACTTTGTTGGATTTCACACAACAGCGTCCCTTGACCAATTGCATGTACTGTCTTAGCTGGGACAAACACTACATCGGCTGGTTTAATTGGAACCTCATTTAAGGCTTCAATTAAACTACCATCTTGAATTTTTTCCTTCATTTCCATCGTGGTAAGTGTTTGATTAAAACCATAATAAAGCCGAGCGGTTGGTTCCGTTTTTAAGATGTACCACATCTCAGTTTTACCTGGTTGATTTTCATGTTGGTAACTATAATCATCATCGGGATGAACTTGAATTGATAAGTCTGCTTGGGCATCGATCAGTTTAACCAAAACTGGTAATTCGGTTAAGTGTTTATTATTATCACCTAAACAATCACTACCTTGTTTTTCGATAAAAGATCTTAAGCTTTCCCCAGCAAAAGGCCCATTTGCAATAACACTAGATCCAGCTGGATGAGTGGATATTTCCCAACTTTCAGCTACTTTTAGTAGGTTAGTATTTTTACCATATTCGCTGATTAACTTAGTGCCACCCCAGAGATAATCTTTTAAAGCTGGCTGCAATTTCATTAAACTCATCATATCCCTCATTTCTTGCTTCAAGTATAACTTATTTAAGCGCTGGTTGTTTAACTCGTTAACTTTTATCGATTAAATTGAGATATTTCTTTTAAATATTTTAAATAAAAGAGCCATATTTTCTGTTGTTCAGGCCACCTTTTTTAAAATTTTGGCCCTTTAATTCAAGCGTTTTGGGCTCGTTGCGTAGCCGGGCCCTCCTTTCTTTTAGGTAGTAAAATGCTATAATTAAGGTAGAAAAAGTACTTGATTTTAGGCCTAAATCCAGTAAATATTCGCTTAAAAAGAAAGGAAAATTATGAACTTATTTGATTACCAAACCATTGAAACTGCCAATTTAGAATTACAAAAACACCACATTTATGAGCAAGATTATGCGTTTTCCGATTTCCGACTAGACATCGCCAATACCTTTTCAATTGCCCTACCTTATGGCTTTGCGATTACTGATCCAGCAGATTATGGTGATCGTTTTCATTTAGCATTATGTAGTAGTGATGATTTAACCGCAGCCCAAGAAGTTTATGATAGCGAACGTTATATTGTCATGAATAATCTTGACGTTTCTAGACACGAGCATCGCAGCATCCCAGTTATGCTCGATATGTGGGAAACTATCGCTCAACAAATGGGTCACACTAGCTCCCCTAAGTTAGCGGTCGATGAATCGCTTAATTTAACCGTGGGATTATATCAATTAATGACTAACCACTTTATGTTTTTTATGGATATTCAAGATCTTTCACTGCTTGGACAGATTAGATTAGATTTTGATCATGATCCGGATATTACGATTGAATTTGTTATTAATTGGTTTCAAACCATCAAACTAATAAATGATTCAGCAACAGATAGTAACCTAATTCATTAAGGCACTTTGAAAATAGCGAGCCCCCCCTTACTCGCTATTTTTTTCATTTCTATTTAAAAGATTAAAGTAAAAAAAACTTGTCAAGTCCTTAATCTTGTGTAAAATCGTTATGAGTTAGACTGGCTCTATCATT
>CAZAZP010000018.1:0-20661 GCA_964489695.1 uncultured Erysipelotrichaceae bacterium
TGTCAAATATAAAGCTGTTTTTTATTTAGTGTCTACTTGACAGGTACTAGTATCCAACGCTGGTTTTTTTATGACTTTATATTTGTTTACTTAAAGCTAATTTGCTTAAGGCAACCGCAATCTTAGCGGCCAGCTCACAGTTATTAAAAACTAAAGCTTTATTAGCTATTACACTTTTACCACCAGTTGAATCATGTAAGACACTTAAAAGAAAAGGTGTAACTGCTTTCCCGGTAATTCCTTGATCTTCAGCCAGTACTTGGGCCTCCTCAATCTTTTGATGAATAAAGACAGGATCTAAAGCAGCTTCAGCTGGGATGGGGTTAGTAATTAAGAGCCCCCCTTTTAGCTTCAAAGCCGCTTTCACTTGAATCAGCTGAGCAATTTCCTTAACGGAATCAAGTCGATAATCAACTGTTAAACCGCTATCTGGGGTGTAAAAATCTGGGAAGGCTTGGGTTTGATAACCTAAAACAGGAATACCTTTAGTTTCTAAGTATTCACGAGTTTTCGGTAAATCTAGAATTGATTTAGCCCCTGCGCAAACGACATTAACATCACTTTCTGCTAGTTCTTCTAAGTCAGCGGAAATATCCATGGTAACTTCACCGTGGCGGTGGACACCGCCAATTCCACCGGTGGCAAACATTTTAATACCAGCTAAAGCAGCAAACATCATGGTGGTAGCAACAGTCGTGGCACCATCTTGTTTTAACGCTAAAATCGCTGCAACATCTCGTCGCGAACATTTACTAATTGAGCGGTTTTCCGCAAAATAACGCAGGTCAGCTGGTGAAAGACCAATAATAATCTTCCCCTCTCTGATTCCAATCGTGGCGGGAATCGCCCCATTTTCACGAATAACGGCTTCAGAGCGCAGCGCCGTCTCTAAGTTTTCCGGATAATTAAAACCATGGGAAATAATCGTTGATTCTAACGCGACAATCGGTTGCTTGAGTAATAACGCTTGTTTTACTTCTTCATTAATTACTAAATAATCATTGATATTCATCGGCAAGTGCCTCCTTTAAATAAGTTTCAGTTAAGGCTGGATTAACGGTAAATTCCGATTCTAAGGCTAATGCAGCCACTTCACTGGCGATATAAAGTGATTTGATATAATCATACCCCTTTAATTCACTATACAAATAACCAGCTAGAAAAGCGTCTCCCGCCCCAGTCGCATTAATCACTTTTACTGGTCGATGGCGATAAAAACCTTGTTGATTAGCTAAAGAATAAAAAATACCAGCTGGTCCCCGCGTAATAATTAATTGTTTGATCCCTTGTTGGTGAAAATAATTCGCTACTGTATAAAAATCCTTTTCCGTCTTTACAGTCAGCGAACTTAAGTATTCTGCTTCTAAGGTATTACACTTTAAAAGATGAAATTTACCGATAATATCTTTAACACTCACTGCTTTTCCGACGGAAACGGGATCAAGATAAATCTTTTTACCTGGTAGACTAATTAAATACTCTAAACTATCTTTGGGTAAAGCTGCATCAACCACGATAATCTCATGTTCATCCAGCAGTGTTTTTTGGTTTTTTAGAAAGCTTAAGGGGAACTGATCAAGGACAGTTGTATCCGATAAAGCTAGAGTTAAATCTCCAGACGGATCTAAAATACCAAGATAAGTAGTAGTAATGCCCTGTTTAACTTCATAAGTATGGTCTAAGTTAATCTTGACCGCTGCACAAGAGGCGCGAATAACTTGACTTAAATAATCATCAGCTAAAGCAGTAATAAAAGTTACCGGAACCGCCAAGCGGGCTAAGTTTTCCGCAATATTTCGGGAGACCCCACCAGCCGATAAATTAACGCGCCCTGGGTTAGAGTCTTTTTCAATAATGTTGGCGAAACTATGACCGATAATATCAATCATCGAAGCACCAATAACCAAGACTTTTTTCATCTGTTTACTCCGTTAAAAAATCAATCATATTATACCAAAGTTGATCATGACTCTGCCAAGCTAAATAGCTCTTAGTTCCCCAATGCGGAGCACAGTCACTAGTAAAAACTATAGATTTACCTAAACCATACTTCCCCACAGCAATCAAAGGATCTTCATTCACCTTAACTAATAAAGTAGCATCAGTTTTTAAAATCGTTTTATTATAACCTAAAAAGACGGGCCAAGTGGTAGCGATTCCTTGCAAAATGGGATGATCAACGAAAACACTTTTAGGATTCACTCCTTCTGGGGCTTCAATTCGATCATCATAATTTAAACAAGTAACCGGTAAAATCTCTGCTAAAGACGTCATCCCAAATCGAGCTTTACCATCAATTCCACTAAAGGAATAATACCCCCCTATCATCAGTAAGCTTTTACCAGCTAAAACATAATCTTTAATTAGTGAAAGTTTATTGACCTCAGTTTGACCAGCTTCAAAAACATGATCGGATAATAAAAACGTATTGGAACCCACATCCGAGATTACCACCACATCATACTCTTGTAGTTCGGTTAAAGTTTTCGGAAAATCATATTGAATCCGATGACTAGGTAAATGAGTAATGACATGTTTTTTAGCTAAAACAGCAAAAAGGTATTCACTACCAATCTGATAATTAGTACTAGTAAAAGTATCAAAACCCTTTTGATGAATTACATGCTTCATCCAAGATTCGCCGATAAATAATATTTTTGCCATAAAACCTCCTTGATAACTAAGTTATCTTAGTTAATAATTGACCATCTTGATAACGCGCCATAATTTGGCTACTTTCACCCCGATAAACAAAACGTAAAATCCGATCTAATTTTAATGGTTGATTACTTTGCCAAACGCGATCATCAATTAATAACACACTAAACTGTTGGCCTAACGCAATCATGCCATAATTTCCAAAAAATTGACCATTAATTCTCGTAATTAAATCTAGGCTATCCCAAATATTAATGGAATTATCATTAGTCATCACATTAATCGTATTAGCGTAACGGGTTAAAGCTACCGCATTTTGCCAAGAATTGAGCGTCCCTGAGCCACCAATATCACTTCCATAACCTAACTTAATCCCTTGTTTTAATAAGGGTTTAATCGCGACGTTTTTATTACTGGGATTATCACTTAAGGCAGTCGGGCAATGAACGAAGTAGTTATTACTATTTTTAATTAATTTTAAATCAAGTTCACTAGCCATCACACCATGAATTAGTAAAGTTTTATTTTTTGGTAATAAACCATATTTTTGATAAACTTCAACATAAGACTCATGAGGAAAACGTTGCTTAACAATCTCGTAATCAAAATCCCCTTCCGCAAAATGACTTTGGACAACTAAATCATATTGTTTTTGTAGGTTTCCTAAACCAGCCAGTAATTCAGCTGAACAAGTGGGGATAAACTCCGGACTTAAAGCATACTTAATGTTAGCTTGATAAACTTTACTGGCTTTAATTAATTGTTCGGTCGCATTTAATTCTTCCGCAACCGTTTTTACCCGCTCATTTTGCATCGTTACATCAGCGTTCATTTTACCTACAAAGCCACGCAAATTAGCTTGCGCCATTTGTTTGATTAAATCTAATGTGGCTGGTGCTCCGGTCGCCGCAAAAACACTCGCGTTTAAAATGCCATAACGCCAAAGTGATTGAACTAGTTGTTGATTTAGTCGCATATAATTATCAGCTTGATCATAAGCTTTTTCGGTCGGATAAATTACCTTTTCAAACCAATCACTTAAAGGTAAATCATAACCAAGTCCAGCGATTTCTACTTGTGCAGCGTGTAAATGAAGGTCAGAAAAAACCGGGATAGTTAAATACTCACTAAAATCTTGAAATTCTCCGCTAAATTGTTCGACTGGCGTGATAGACGTAATTAACCCTTGGGAGTCAACACTAACCACTTGACTTGGTTGATACGACCAGCAACCCATCTCATCACTAGTAATAAAGGATAATTTATAGTGTTTCATAGTTTATTATGCAGGAGCAATTTCAAGCGCTAATTCCATCATTTGCGTAAAGCCTTGTTCGCGCATTTGGCTACTAGCTTTTTCAACAAGGCTGTCGGTATCACTAATTGTAAAGATGGCTAAAGCTTTCTTATTAAACTTGTTCGCTATTGTATAAAGTCCAGCTGATTCCATATCAGCTGCGATGGCTCCATAATCAACAAACTTTTTAATTGCTAGCTGGGCATTTTCATCATCATAAAACTGATCGCCACACACAACCATTCCCGCATAAGCTTTGATCCCCATCTTTTCTGCTTGTTGATAAGCACTCATTAAAAGACCAAAATCTGGTGTTGGACAGTAAATAAAACGACCAAACTCACCTTTATTAAGATTTGAATCATGACTAGCCGCGGTGGCTAAAATTACATCACTAAAACCAATATAAGATTGTAAGCTGCCAGCTGTTCCAATGCGAATAATATTTTCTACACCATAAGCTTCATATAATTCTTGATAATAAATAATCGCTGACGGTATTCCCATGCCAGAACCCATGACTGAAACCTTTTTCCCCTGATAATAACCAGTAAAGCCTAACATTCCACGTACCGCATTAAACTGAATAATATCAGTTAAATATTTCTCAGCAATAAACTTAGCTCGTAAAGGATCGCCTGGCATTAACACTGTTTTCGCAATTAAATCAGCGCTTGACGCTTCGATATGAACTGTTGGTTTCATACGGCTTTGCTATTATAGAATTGTAAAGCTTGCTTAATTTGTTCAATGAAAGCGGGACGATTAACCTTAGAAATAAAAGAAACATTTTTAGCGTTAGTTTTCCAACTGCGGTTATCGGCGAAACTCATGGCTCGAGTCGCACCTTCATTAGTTTCAACTTGTAAATAAAGTGCTTTAAATTCGAAAATCTCTGGGTTACTTAAAGCTAGTAAAGAAACCGGATCATGTAAAGCAGAATCATGACCAGCGTAAGCGGCTAAAATCTTGGTGGCAATTTCAGCAACTGGGTTATCAATTTGTTCAAATAATTTAATATCTTCTGGCAAAATATGCGCTTGTAAGGTGGCATCTAAGCCCGCTAAGATAATGGGAATTCCACTACTAAAGACAATTTGGGCCGCTTCGGGATCAACATAAAAATTAAATTCAGCGGTTGGAGTAATATTACCGTATTTGATTCCTCCACCCATAATTGAGAATTGTTTAATTTTAGGTAGTAGTTCCGGATAAGCCTTAATTAAAATCGCAATATTAGTTAATGGACCAACTGCGACCACCGTAATTGGCTCAGCACTTTCAGCTAAAACTTTAGCTAATAATTTCACTGCTGATAATTCACTTAGTTCTCTAAGCGGTAAATGAGCTAATAAATGAGCATGACCTCCAAAACCGTCACTACCGTGTGTCTTACTAGCTGTCACGGGTAGCTTAACTAAAGGTCGATCTGCCCCAGCAGCAATTGGACATTTTAAATCTAACAAACTAGCTAAAATTTGTAGGTTCTTTGTCGTATAGACCAACTCGACATTACCAGCAACCGAAGTAATCGCCTTAATCTCAAAGCACTCTTTTGCGTTAGCCAAAATAATCGCTAATGCATCATCGACACCAGGATCACAATCAATCACAATTGGAATTCTATTCATTTCAATTTCCTTTCAGTTTTGCTTTTAAAAGCTCTCTAAATTTTAATTCATCAACACCCATAATTACCTGGCTGTTCGGTTTTACTTGGTCACGCAAGCGTGTATTAGCCACGGTTAAACCCCGGGCTTCGCCTTCAGTCATAACATGAATTTCATGCTCAACAAGTTTAAAAATCTCGGGATTAGTTAAAACTAACACTGAAACCGTATCATTAGGAGTAATTGAATGCCCCATATTCATTTTTGGACCACGACTTAAGCCTGGAGCAGAGATCTCAGCTAAAACTTTTCCGATTGCCCCCGCTTGCTCAGCAATTTCTGTGACATCTTCAGCGTATAAACGGGCTTTCTCAGTCACATCTAAGCCAGCCATAATAATCGGAATACTGCTTTCAAAAACAATCTTAGCGGCTTGCGGATCAACATAAAAGTTAAACTCCCCAGCAACGGTAATATTCCCGCCTTTTAAGCCTCCACCCATAATTGAAAGCAGACCAATTTTATTTTTCAGTTCTGGATAAGCCATTAATAATAAAGCCACATTGGTTAATGGACCAACCGCAATAATCGTGACTGGTTCACTGGCTTCAGATAATATTTGATAATAAGCTTGCAAAGAAGTTAATGGGGCTAAGGGATTTAATTCAGTATCACTAAATTCATATCCAGCAAAACCATTATGACCATGCACGTCCGCCGCAAAAATCGGATCTAACACTAGTGGACGATTACTGCCTTGATAAATTGGTACTTCACTCTTTAATACTTTTAATAAACCGCGCGTATTGCGGGTGGTATTTTGCACAGAAACATTACCTGAGACAGTATGAATTGCTAACACTTCAAAACTGGGCTCTTTTAAAGCTAAGGCAATCGCATAAGCATCATCAATCCCGGGATCACAATCAATAATTATCTTTCTTTTACTCATGTGCACTCCTTTCTGGTTTTAATTTTAAATAATGGTGACGGAAGATGTTGGTCGATACCGCTAGTAACATCAACGCACCTAAACTAAAGACAAAAATCATTTTAACTCCAATGACTCCAATTAAGCGACCAGAAACCCAAGTCACAAAAGTACTACCTACCATACTGGCAGTCGCTACCGCTCCGGTTGCAGCGCCAGCTTGTTGAGGAAAGAGCTCCCCTCCCATATTGATACTCATGGAGAAAAATGTTCCTAATAAAAATCCTAGCGAAAAAATACTTATCACAATCAGCCAGTTGCTCGTAGCAAAGTAAAGTAAACCTAAAGCTAAAGTAGCTAGTATCGGGTTAATTGCCATCCAAGTAGAGGAATGTGATTTTCGTAAAATCCAAGCAAAACTAAGAGCACCAGTAATTGCACCAATCTGACTAATAGATAAAGTTGTAATTGAATTAGCTAATGTATACCCTTTAACTTCTAAGACAAAGGTCGGTAACCAAGTCGATAATACTGCTTGATAAGCTGAATATAATAACGTATTAAATAAGATAAAACTACCCTCTTTGAAAAATTTGGGTTGAATCGCAAATTTAAATTGGGCGGGTTTCATTTTTACTTGACCTGCTACTTTTGGAAAATCAGCTTTTAAGATTAAAGTAAATAAAGCTAAATTGATTAATAAAATAATCGCAAAGATTAGACGATAATCTAAATTAAAACGAATAAAAGTCGAAGTTAATAGAGTAGTAGTAACACTACCACCAGCAAAAAATACTTGGACTACGCTTAAAGCTGGGCCAGTATTACCTGATAAAGCATCAAATAATAATGACATACCCGGGGTATCCATCATGCCATGCGCTAAACCAGCAATAAAAGCAAATATACTTGCTAGCCAAAATTCGTGGCTGAAAATGAAACCTAACATAAAGACAGAAAAGAGTATCGAACCTAAAGCAATGGGTAACTTCCGGCCGACCCGATCAGAGAATTTACCAGCAACGAATAATACCAGTAAAGTCCCGAAACTCTTTAAAGATAAAAGTGTGGCAATATCTCCGCTAGTTTTACCAAACTTGGCGGCTAAGATAGCCATTAAGGCCACAATGATTGTAGTTAAAGCACCTTCAACAAACATGGAGCCATAGCTAACAGCTATGGCACCAGGATAAGGGATTCTTTTAAGTTTAGCTAACATACTTTATTGATTATTTTCTGCTAGTAACTTTTTAGCAGCTCGCTTCTTCTTCGTAATTGCCCGATAAGTATAGAAAGTATACATTAAAATCGTTGCAATATAAGGAATCATAAAAATTAAATCTGGTGGAATGGCAAATCGTTGTAGGTTATTACCTAAGGCATCAAAGAAACCAAAGAGCACAGCGGCAAATAATGCTCCAAAAGGCGTTCTACCGCCAACATTTGATGATGCTAATCCAATGAAGCCTCGACCAGAGGTCATTCCAGCCACAAACATGCTCATATAAGACATTGACATAAAGGCTCCGGCTAAGCCCACAAATACTCCGGATATTGCCATCGCAATATAACGAGTCTTATGAACAAAAATTCCCACTGACTCAGCAGCGTGTTCATTGCTTCCGACGGAACGAATACGTAAGCCTAAGGGCGTTTTAAACAGTAAGTAATGAGTTACAAAAACTAAGATGAGTGCGACATAAACTAAAGCACTATGATTACTTAGCGCACCATATAAAAAAGGAATACCTTTCAAAAATGGTAAATCTACAATCGGAATAAGTTTACTATTTAAAGCTGCAGAGTTGCTCTTATTACCACCGACAATATTCAAAATAAAGACCGTCATTCCTGTGGATAACAAGTTAATAGCAATCGAGGCCAATAATTCATCAGCTTTGAGTTTAAGCTTAAAATAAGCTAAAAATAGCGAAAAGATAACACCAGTAATAATCGCTGCAATCAGACCAGCCCAAACGCTATGGAAAGCAGCTGAGGCAATAACCGCAAATAAGGCAGAAAATAACATAATACCTTCTAAAGCCATATTCGTAATACCACAACGAGTCGCAAGTAAAGCAGCTAAGGCCACCAATAGAATTGGTGTAGTTCCCCTAATTACAGCAGCCCAGAAATTAGGGTGCATAAATATTTGTAATAATTGCATTATTTTGCCTCCTCACTTGCTTCAGCAATGCTAATAGTTTCTTTAACAACACTGCGTTGTTTCCAAGTATTTAAGAACGATTTAGCAGAAATTAAGAGAATAATTGTTGCTTGAACTAAGTAAATTACCTCTGATGGAACATCTGTCGCGAAATTAACCATATCAGCTCCAATTCGAATATAAGCTAAAAAGAAAGCTGAAACAGGAATAAAAATTGGATTGCTTTTAGCTAAAATTGCTAGTAAAATACCATCAAAACCATAACCAGGTGATTTTTGTAGTTTGAAGGTAGTATAGCGACCTAACATTTCAACAGCACCACCAAAACCAGCTAAAGCTGTTCCAACTACTTGAGTTAAAATCACAATTGTGGCTGTATTTATACCAGCATATTTAGCGAAACGTTCATTAACGCCAGAAGCTCGTAAAGCATAACCCCATTTAGTTCGATAAATTACGAAATAAGCTATTAACACTAAGATTAGCCCGATAACTAGACCATAATGGATATTAATCCGGCCAAATTTAAATAAGACACCCAAGTTAACGCCTTTTTTCATTGGATAAGTTTCAAGTGCAGTTGAGTCTTTATTTCTGAATAAAGTAATAAAGAGATATAAGACTAAGTGTCCGACTACATAGTTTTGCATTAAGGAAATAACGAGCTCGGAAGTCTTAGCAACTTTATTTAAAATTGCTGGAATAAAGCCCAAAATGGCTCCTACCACGGCGCCACTAAAGAGTGCCAAGATAATTGTAATTAAAGAGGAAAAGGGAGAAATAATACCAATGCTGACAGCAACCATCATCCCTAAGAAAAAGGCTCCGTCCACCGCTAAGTTAAAACGATTAGTTTTAAATACAATTGTAATCGCTAACCCCGTAAAGAGAATTGGAATCATTGTCAAAATGACGTTACCAAATTGGCGGATATTAGTGAAAGGACCAATTAATAAGAGGCGAATAGCTTCCAAGGGGTTACTCGATACTAATGAGATAACCGCTAAAACTAAGCCCATCGCGATTAAGATGGCTAAAGCGGTTCGATACATTTCAAATCTTGTTTCAATCCGTTTAATTTTGCGACGAGTGGCATCCTGTCGTTTAATTAATCGTTCGCTCATTTTGCTACCTCACTAATTTCTTCAAGACTCATGCGTTTAAGACCTAACATATATAATCCAAGTTCTTCTTCAGATAATCCGTGCGTAGTTTTAAAATAAGCGACAATTTCGCCTTCATACATCACAATCATGCTATCAGATAATTCCATAACCTCATTGATATCAGCAGACGATAATAAAACCGCTGTATTATCATCTCGCATTTTGACAATTTGATCATGCATAAATGAAGCGGTACCAACGTCGATACCGCGAGTTGGTTGATCAGCCACTAACAGCTTTAAGTCTCCAATCATTTCTCTTGCAGCAACGACCTTTTGCATATTACCACCCGATAACATTCTAACTTCTGTAAACTTACTGTCAGTTTTAATCTGAAATTGTCCAATCAAATTTTCAGCTACCGCGTTGAGCTTTTTATAATCCATTTTAATACCTTTGTTATAAGCAGGTTGATCATAAATATTTGCAATTAAATTATCAACAATAGAAGCATTTTCCATTACACCATAGGTTAAACGATCTTCAGGGATATGATAGAGCCCTAAATCACGAATCTGTTTAATTACTAATTTTTGGGCATAAGGCTGACTAAGCAAGGTTAATGCACCTTCATAGTCAGTTCGCAAACCAGTTACGCAATCAATAATTTCGCGTTGACCATTTCCTTCTACGCCCGCAATGCCTAAAATTTCTCCAGCTCTCACTGAAAAACTGACATTATTTACGACTCGCTTTAATTCATCATTAACAACTTTTAAATCTTTGACGTTTAAAACCACTTCAGCCGGATTAGCTGGTTGTTTTTCTACTTCGCGAATTACATCACGGCCTACCATCATTCGTGATAGTTCTGCCATCGTTACATCACTTAAGCTTCTACTTCCAACAAATTTCCCATTGCGCATAACGGTAGCTCGTGAGCAAATTTCACTAATTTCATTTAGTTTATGCGAAATAAAGATAATCGTGTGACCTTCATCCCGCAAGATTTTTAATTGATTGAATAATTCTTCAGTTTCTTGCGGAGTTAAAACCGCCGTCGGTTCATCTAAAATTAAGACTTCCGCACCGCGGATTAATGCTTTTAAGATTTCAACTTTTTGTTTACGACCAACATCTAGCTCAGAAATCAGTTTATCCGGGTCAAGTTTCAAATTATATTTCTCAGCAACATCAATCACCATTTGGCGGGCTCGCTTGAAATCTAATCCTAAGCCTTTTTTAGGTTCCATTCCTAAAATAATATTTTCTGTGACCGTTAGGTTTTCATCCAACATAAAATGTTGGTGAACCATTCCTATTCCTTTAGCAATAGCATCTAACGGGCTTTTAATTGATATTTCTTCTCCCTTAAAAATAATCTTTCCAGAAGTTGGTTGTTCAATACCAAAAAGGATCTTCATTAAGGTTGATTTCCCAGCGCCATTTTCTCCCATTAAGGCATGAATTTCTCCTTTTTGACAAATTAGTTCAACTTTGTCATTGGCTAAGACCCCATTGGGATAAACTTTAACTATGTCACGCATTTCTAAGAATCCTGACTCAGACATGTTCCCTCCTATTAAAAATAAGCATTGTGCAAAATGCACAATGCTTATAGTTTGTTACACTTTACGGTTTAACTGTGTTTCTAATGCTTTCAATTTCTGCTGTGGTTTTACCATAAGCAGAAGAGATAGAAATTTCACCAGCAACAACTTTTTGATTTAAAGCTTCAACTTCAGCCCGAATATCGGTAGAAACTAAAGCTTCATAATACTTATTAATTGCTATACCTACACCGCCTTCAGCGATACCTAGAACTTCAACTTCACCAAATTTTAGTTCATCTTTTAAGTACAGATCAACAGCTCGGTATAATGAAGCACCTACATTTTTCAATGCGGAAGTAAGAATAACCTTAGCTAAGTCAACTTTACCAGCAGCATCTAAAATAAGTGCTTGGTCACTATCAACACCAATTGCGTATAAAGGTTTATCTGGGTGTTTTTGTGTTTCTTCAGCAGCTAGTTCGATAGCGCCCATACCAGTTCCACCTGCTACACCAAAGATGATGTCAGCGTTTTCGGTTAACATTGCTTGAGAGAGTTCTTTACCTTTAGCAGGGTTACCCCATTCACCAGCAAATTTCCAAGAAACTTTTACATTTGGATTAGCGTATTGAGCACCTTCAATGAAGCCTAATAAGAAGTCATTGATAATTGGTAAATCCATACCGCCTAAGAAACCTAAGACACCAGTTTCGGATAGTTTCGCTCCAACAAAACCAACTAAATAAGAAGCTTCGTTCGCTTTGTATTGAATCGAATAAACGTTATTTAGTGGATAAGTTGCATAATCAATTGTTTCGTCAAACATAATGAATTTTTTATCTGGATAAGCAGCAGCATGTTTTTCCAAATATGTTTTCATTGTTGATGAAGAAATGATTAGATCATATTTCCCTTCAGCAGCATCCAATAACGCTGGTTCTTCTTTAGTTGTATCTGAACCGTATTCAATCAATGTAACGTTTACTTTAGAACCAAAGTCAGTTTTAACTTTTCCCATGCCTTCCCAGGCTGAATCGTTAAATGACAAGTCCCCAATGTTACCTACCATTAATGCAATTTCGACTTTATCAGTAGGTGTATCGGTTTTACCGCAACCAACTAATACCATAGTCAAAACTACTAGCACAGCTAATAATTTTTTCATTTATTTTCCCTCCTTTATTTTTAAAATAAATGACATGTTATTCCGGAGCAATTTCGAGTGCTAATTCCATCATTTGGGTATAACCTTGCTCACGTGCTAGGCTACTTTCCGCTTCTTGCGTTAAAGCGCTATCACTAATTGTGAATAAAGCTAAGCTCCGTTTTCCCAACCGACGAGCAGTAGTATATAATCCAGCTGATTCCATTTCACCACATAGTACACCATACTGACGAAGTAGTTTCATGGACTCAGGGTCACGATCACCATAAAACTGATCTCCTGACATAACTGTACCAAAATGAGCTTTAAAGCCCATTTTTTTAGCTTGGTCATGAGCAGCTAATAATAAATCAAAATCAGGAGTTGGACAAAATACCGTATTACCAAATTTTCCTGTATTGATATTTGAATCAGTGCAAGCCGCAGTCGCTACAACGATATCACGTAAGCCGATATATTCTTGAGTTGCTCCCGCCGTACCAATCCGAATAATCGTTTCTACTTCATAAAATGCAAATAATTCATGGAAATAAATCATGGCTGACGGAATTCCCATCCCCGAGCCCATTACTGAGACACGTTTGCCTTTATAATAACCAGTGTAACCAAGCATTCCTCGAACCGCATTAAATTGAGTTACATCAGTTAAATATGTTTCCGCAATAAATTTTGCCCGAAGTGGATCGCCCGGCATTAAAACCGTATTAGCGATTTGATCAGGACTAGTCGCCTCGATATGAGGCGTTGGAATATTAGACATAAGCCCTCCTTTATATTTATGTCAACTCGTCTAAGCGAGTTATCACCTGGTTTAAACTCGGAATCGAATTGGCGGCGCCCTTAACTTCGACCGCAATACTACTTGCTAAACTTGCTAGTTGTAAGGCTAATTCCACATCCCGCTCTTTTAATAAGGTAGCTAAGAAATAGCCAGTAAAGGTATCACCAGCAGCGGTTGTATCCACTGCAGTCGTGGGATAAGCTTTTTGTTCAAGAGTTTCTTTTTGACTAAAATAAAGGGAACCAGCTTCTCCTAACGTCAAAATAACTTGTAAATTGGGGTAATTATCGATTAAACTCCGTCCAATCAAGTATTTATCAGTCTCATCTGTCAAAGCGGCTCCTTCAGTTTCATTAATTAACAAGTAACTAATTTTATTTAAATCTAAGGCTAAGGCATTCGCAGTTACCGGCGCTAAGTTCATAGCCACCGGAATATGTTTTTTAAATGCTTGCTCAATTAAATAATCAATTGAGGAAGTTTCATTTTGCACCAATATTATATCAGATGATGTTATCGTTGCCAAGATTTTATCAATATATTTATGACTCAACTGATGATTAGCCCCGGGATATAAAACGATGCAATTATGACCTGATTGATCTACTTGAATAATGGCGTGACCCGTTGGGACATCAGTTACTTCAATTTCACTCACATCGATGCCATGCTGTTTTAAGGTTTCCAATAAAAAAAGTCCATCATCACCAATACACCCTAAATGCACTACCTCAACTCCGGCTTGCGCTAAAGCGATTGATTGATTTAGACCTTTACCACCAATTAATTTTTCATAATTGAAAGAACTAATTGTCTCACCTGTCCTAGCAATTGCAGCGACTTCGTAGACATGATCAATATTTAAAGAGCCAAAATTAAATACGCGCATAGATCCTCCGGGCAATTGGTTAAACGATTAACCTATGATAATATGATAATACAACCGTTTACATCCTGTCAACTACTACCGGATTTTCTTGACACTGAACTTCTCAATTAAAGCCGGTTTTAAACAAACTGATTGTGGTGGTTGGAGTTGTTCAATATTGACTAACATCAATTCAACTGCTGTGTCACTTAAAACATTAACATCTTGTTCAACCGCGGTAATTTCTTGATCAGCAGCATAAAACTCTAAAATATGATCATAACTAACTAATGATAACTCATCAGGTACTTTCAGCTTTACTTCATTTAAATAACGTAATAAACCAATCGTCATCATATCATTACAAGAGAAGATTGCAGTTAAGTCTTGGGTTTGCAATAGTTGTTTCCCATTCAGATAACCAGACATTAAACGATAATCCCCGGGTAAAACATAAGCTAAATTAGGCGTAATATTGTAATCTTTTAAAGCTTGATAATAACCTTGTAAACGTGAGTTACCATTATAGCGAGTAACTGGCGGTGCTAAACAACCAATCCGGCGATGACCAGCTTCCAATAAGCATTTCGTTGCTTCATAAGCTCCCAAATAGTTATCAAAATAAACTTTATTAATCGCTATGTCCTCATAAACACGATCAATCATAATAGCCGGAATAGTTAACTCTTTTAAACGCTCCGCCAAAACATCGGTCTCGAGTGCTTCATTGCTCGGGCAAATAAATAATCCCGCGACGCCAAAAGCCACCAAATGATTAATTAACCAGATATCATCCGCTGGTTGCTCATTACTACAAACAATAAATAGCGCAAAGCCATAACTTCGTAAATTCTGTTCTAATTGCTGAGCTAAAGCCGAAAAAAATAAATTTTCTAAATCAGGTAAAATCAAGCCGAAAATCCGACTTTCTTTAGTGGCTAATGTAATCGCCGCTTGATTAGCTTGATAATTAAAGCGTTTAGCTAAACTTAAAATCTCATTTTTTTTACTCGCGGAAATTCGATTTGGTCGATTATTTAAGACTAATGAGACAGTTGTGGTAGAAACATTGGCCATCTTTGCTAAATCTTTTAAAGTAATGCTCATATTGAAAATTTAACAACCTTGAAAATTTAAAACAAACATTAGCATTAAACCTACATTATATTTTAAACTAGCCTCATCTAAATCAAAGTATTGATTATGGTGCTCTGCCCCACTACCAAAAGATTTATTACCCGCACCAACTAAAGCAAAAAACGTTGGAGCTAACTCTTGATAATGCGCAAAAGTCTCAGACGCATACCATTTAGTTTCTGGTTGATTAACTAGTTCAGGAAATAAACATAAACCAAGTTTGGCAATATCATTTAATGAAGCATCATTATTAACTGGATGTAAAGCTAGTTCAGTTGAAGGTAAAAAATTAACTTTAGCTAAGTGAGCCTGAGCGATTAACGCCGTGACTTGCTTAAAAACCGTTAAAGCCTTTGCGCCAGCGGTTTCATCAAAGAAGCGCAAAGTTCCACCAACTTTAACTTTTTCGGGGAAGACGTTTAAGGCCTCTCCCCCTTGAATTTGGGTTAAACCTAGGGTAACGGTTTTGTCCACCGGTAACTGATTAATCCAAGCTGAAGCTAAATTTGTTAAGATATTAGCCGTCGCGAAAATCGGATTAATCGAGAGATCAGGTCTCGAGCCGTGACCGCCTTGACCTAAGACTTCAAATTCAATTCGGGCTAAACCTGACATCACGGAACCACTATTTAAGCCAACTTGACCGGTAGGTAAAGTTGCTAGTAAATGGGCTCCATAAACTGCATCAAATTGAAATTGCTTTAAAGTCTCAACCATAGGTAAGATTCCGCTATGGGTTTCTTCGCCCTCTTCAAAAATAAATATTAGCTTACCTGTTAACTGGTCCTTTATTTCCATTAAAATCTCGATCACGGTTAAAAGCGTTGCCATATGCCCATCATGCCCACAAGCATGCATTACTCCCGGAACAGTTGAAACGCAAGTGCGTTTATTGGTTAAATTACTTTCGGTTTCTTGCACTGGTAAAGCATCAATATCAGTCCGTAAACCAATCGTTTTTCCAGGTTTTCCGGTCTCTAAAACCAAAATAAAGCCCGTGCTATTTGGTACTTCAATTAGAGGTAAATGATATTTCGCTAATTGTTTTTTTAAATAGTTGGCAGTTTGGATTTCTTGACCCGATAATTCTGGATGATTGTGTAAATACCGGCGTTGCTTTATTAATTCTTCTTCATACTTTAAAATTAATGACTTTATTTGTTGTTCCATCTGTTTCACCTAGACGTATATTAACATAATTGAAACTATTTGAAAATAAGCGGATTGCTTGAAAATCAATTTTGCCATGATATATTATAAGCAAGGAGAGTTCCTATGAAAAAAACTAAATTTTTTAATTACTTTTTAAGTGCTTGCTTAATAATTTTAATAACTACTGGTCTTTGGGCTTATGGGGCTTTTGGCGTTTTAAAAAATCCGTTTGAAATGAATCTACTTTGGCGCTATGCCCTGGTTGGTTTAGTATTAGCCAGCTATTTTATTATTTTATTACATTTTAAATTAATCCTCGCTTTAATAAGTTTCATCATCGGTTATATTGCAGCTTTTGTGATTATGATTACAAACTTTAAAGCGGGTATGACTGGCTGGGGCGATTTAATTGGGGTCTTATCTTGGGGTTTTGTCTTAGGAGCTGGTGTTTTATTTGGTTGGGCGCTAGAGATTATTAAACTACTGTTGAAAAAGAATCGTGATAAAAATCTAGCATTAAAAAAGCAAGCAGAACAAGTTGCTGAAGTAATGGAAGATAAAAATAACAACCTCAATCAAGAAGATTGAGGTTTTCTTTTAAATGTTGCTTCCAAAAATCCAAAATCTCTTTTATCCGGGCAAACCGATTAAGTGGTTTCCCACTACGTGATAATTCATGATTTTCACCATGAAATAAACAAAGCTTTACCGGTGCATTATGCAATTTAAAAGCTTTGTAAAATTGCAAGACATCTCCTAAATAACAGCGATAATCTTCATCACTATGAATTAAAAGCACTGGCGTTTTAACTTGCGTAGCTAGTGATAATGGTGATCGCTCCCAATAACTATTTAAATCGTCCCATAAAGATAACTCACTAATTTGGGCGGTATTGTGGTAGTAACCAATGTCAGTCGTTAAAGTTTTAGTAATATAACTAGCAATTGAGCGCACACTAATCGCGGCTTTAAAACGATTAGTCCGAGTAATGATGGTATTAGTCATTAAGCCGCCATAAGAACCACCCATCACGCCTAAACGGGTTTGATCAATTGCAGGATACTTAGCTAAAACAAAATCTAAGAAATCTAAGAGATCTTGATAGTCAATTTGTCCAAAACGTTCTTTTTCAATATTGGCAAATTCGCTTCCTCTACCATCTGAGCCTCTTGGGTTACAATAAATAACGAAATAACCCGCTGCAGCCAACAATTGATATTCATGCATGAAATTCGCTCCAGAAACCCCTTTTGGACCACCACGAATAGTTAAAATAGCCGGATAAGACTTTGCTGGCTGAAAATCAGCTGGTAAAACCACGAAGCCCGCTAAACTTAACTGTTCATTTTTACTAAAGGTTAGTGGAATAACCGGATTTAACAGATATATCTCATAAAATTCGGCCTGAAAATTCGTTAACTGCTTTAATGTTTTCTGACTCAAATTATAACAATATAACTCCGGTAATTGTTCTTTCGGGGCGGCTAAGAGATAAAGGGCTTGCTTAAAAACGACTAAACTATAAATTGCCCCATGTGGAAGTTTAAAAATTACCTTATCAATGCCCACTTTATCCAAACATCGGACAACACTAGTTGTATTTTCAATCGTACAATAATAAAACTTGTCTTCAAAGTAACTTTGGGTTTGATTTAGACCTAATTGGGTATCATTTGCCATGGTGGCCCCAAGATTTATATCCATTTGATTTAAAGGTTTTAGCTGGCTATGTTCATAAGTGTAAAACTGGCCATTTTGATAAGAATTTAAGCGAGCGGTAAAATTACCATAGCAAACTAATCGATCGGAAAAACTAATCAAATCTTTTAAAAGAAATGTTGCTACAAAACTTAATAAAGTGCTGGAATAGTCAGTTAAATTTAATTCATAAAGACTAGAATTACGAACCATGACACTTTGGTAATCTACTCCGAAGTAGTAGATATGATTATTTTTGTAGATTAATTTACTTACTTGCATAGTGGCGGGACTAAGACTTGTTAAGGTTTGATTGTTTTGATCATAAAGAATCAACCTTTGGCGTATTTGATTAGTAAAACCTTTACCATTTTGCCAGAAAGGTAATTCATCAATCATTCGATAACTGGCTTCTTCAGTATTTTTATCACTGGGAAAACACGTAACTGATTGTTCATTCGCTAAAGCTGAAATTTCCAGCGGAGCTAAAATTAACCATTGATGTTTATTTAAACGAAATAGGTCACTTGCTTCTAATGGTTAAGTAAATAGCGGTTGGGCTTCACCACCATCGATTTTAATTTGATAATAAGTTGTGCCAGTTTTTAAATCTCTATCAATCGGAATCAGCCGTTTAGATTTAAAACTTAATGTTTGATTATCTAACCAAGTCAGATCTTTATATAACTTACCACTAGTTAATTGTTTTAAAACTTGTTTTTTTATTTGGTAAAGATACAAACTACTTTGATAATTATTATCTTTGAGATTAATTTTACTCACTACAAAAGCCAGATGTTTTCCATCTGGGCTTAATTGTAAATCAGATAAAGAATTAGTTTTCGCTAAAGCTAACGGAGAAATCTTTTCCATTTTATTTAATTAGTTTAGCTAAGTTATCCGCTACTTGATGGCTCAGTAAAGTCAAATTCGTTTGATAAGATTGAGCTTGATAGCCACTATTAAAATGAGTTAAAAAGTATTCAATCATTGCCGTAAAGCCGCGCCGATTTGAGATTGGTTCCCAATCACCTAGTCTAGTAAGCAGTTCTCCTTGCTCAGATAACCGACTTTTACTAACCAAATTATCCACTTGGTAGTGTCCAATAGGACTCATCACTTCAATCTTTTCGCTATTAGCTCCAGCAAAAAGATTCATCATGATTAAAGTAGTAACGCGTTCACTGTGTAAGGTCACGATTGCTTGAGCTAAATTACCGTGATCTTCAATCAATTTATAAGCAATATCATTTAGTGGTGCTTGATGTAAATAAAGGGCAGTATCTAACGGGTGGATCATTTCATCAAATAACGCAAAATGAGTTTTAGCAGTTAAATTGGGGCGATGTTTACTGACAATAATCAGATTTGGTTCTTTAATTACTTTTAACTCGTTAACCAGCGGGGCAAACCGCCGATTAAATCCGGCCATTAAAAATACATTTTGTTGTTTTGCGAGTTGATATAATTCTTGAACGATTGCATAACTTTCCGCAACTGGTTTATCGACGAAAACTGGTACCCCGCGGGCTAAAAAAGTCGCGATTAAATCTGGGTGAGTAGCAGTTGGGGTATGAATGAAAACACCATCTAAGGGTAAATTTAAAAATTCCGTCCAATCAGTATAAACTTGTTTAAACCCATAGCGAGCTTGAAAATCAGCTTGACGGCTTGCCTCGCGGGTAAAAACATGCCAGCTAACTTGGACTTGTTTAATCAAATAAACTGGTAAATAAGCCTTTTGGGCAATATTACCTAAACCAATAATTCCCATTTGTAACATTATTGTTCTCCTTGACTTGCCTTTAATTGATACCACATTTTTCGATATTCTAATAAATATTTAATAAAAGCCAAAAACAAAAAGGCACCCGTGGTGAGGGTTAAGATCAATACTGTTGTTTCACTTAAGTTACTAGCTAAAGTCAAAATAATCATCACTGAATAAATAACTGCAGTACTTAACTTCCCATACCATTTCGCCCCATCTATTTTTTGTTCATGACGCAAAAAGAAAATTCCGAGTAATAACATTAAAGTTTCTTTAATTAAAAATAAAATAAAGACATACCAAACTTTGGGATACAGTTGAGCAATCGTATAAAGTAAAGCGCACTGCGTTAGCTTATCAGCTAATGGATCAAGGATTTTTCCCCATTCCGTGATTAAATTAAAGCGACGAGCAATTTGGCCATCTAAAATATCACTTATTCCGGAAATAACTACTAAAAGAGTGATCAAATAGTAGTCCGATCGCTGCTTAGCGACAAGAAACAGGTAGATGATTATCGGAATCAAGATAATCCGAAAATATCCCAAGAGATTAGGTAAAGCCCATAATTCCTTTTTGTTAAATTTCAGCATAATCTTTCTTTATCCTATCTACTTAAATAATACCAAATTATTAAATAACAAACAAATAACATCATTTCGGATTAATATGACTATAACTTATGTTTAAAAATATACATCGCCTACTTTTGATAATTAATTTCTTAATTCTTTTAAAATCAGCTTCAAAAAAAGGTAGATTTTAA
>CAZAZP010000019.1:0-4151 GCA_964489695.1 uncultured Erysipelotrichaceae bacterium
TTTCTGAGTTATTAACTAGCCAAGGCTATCTAGTAACATCGATTATCTAAAAAAAAAGATCATTGGTCTTTTTTTAATCTGCTAAGCGTTTTTCGCCAGTAATAGCTTGTAAGGGGGTGAGGTCTTGTGAGACTTCAATTACACCTAAGTAGTTACCCGCTTCATCATATAAAGCAAAGTATTGAATATAGACATACATCCCTTTAAAGTGAATCCAGAAGTGTTCATGATCAGATTTTTTCTGGCGGAAATCACTAATAATCTTTTCTACCCGATCAAGACTTTTTGGTGGATGGCAGAAGCGGACTTCACGCCCAATCACAGTTAAAGGTCTATCAAAAATACGGTGTTTACCTTGAGAAACATAGGCGACTCGATCATCTTTATCCACAAAGGTAATATCAAAGGGTAAGGTGTTAAATAAGATGTTTAACTCATTGACACTGATTTCGCCCGATGGTAAGTGAATTTTACCATTAGTTGGTAACTTGCCTTGCGTTAAGGGTCCATGATAATTTTGGCTAGCCGAAACGGCTTTTAAACTATCCCAATGTTCGGTGGTAAGATTTTCTTTTAAAATTGTAAAAAGAATATTTTCTTCTTTATTAATCATATCTAAAGCCTGATCTAGCGCTAATTTGGCTAAAGCTAACCACTTGGCGGGATCAACTGCTGAATCAGCCGCGGTAGCTTTAAGTTCTTTAAATTTATCGCGAATTTCATCATGGACACCCCACATGACTTGTGGGATGGTAGTAATACCCGCATCTTCTAGTAATGGGAATATTCGTTGTTCTTTTTTACTATAGTGTTGTTCTAATAAATCAGCTAACTTAATCACATGAGGCAACACTTCTAAGATACCCGCATAGCTTGTAATTTTTCCTGCTAAGATTTCATCAGTTAAATGTGCTTGAACAAAGCTTTGAATGACTTTGTTTTCGTGTTGATATTCTTCTAGTGGGTGATCTTTCACTTTATCACTATGAATTTCAAAGATGTTATCATAAAACATCCGAGCATGGACATCACATAGTTTAATAATTTCGGTAACATCTAAGCCATCTTCAACTAGCTGCATTTCCATCGCAGCAATTTCTGAACCTGAAACATATTTGAATTCATGGGCGAATTCATCTTGGACTTCATCTGGACTAGCCCCATGATGTAATTTTTTGATGATCGCTTTAAGTTTTAAAACGCGCGGATCAGCGCTGTGGTAATTCTCTGCCATTTAATCCCTCCATAGCGTCATTATAGGCTAAAACTTTAAATAATACTGGGATGACTATCTTTAGCTAAGAGATAAATTAAAGTTTCATTGTTTTAAGCCTAAAAAAGACTTACAATTAACGTATTAAGTGGGAGGATAGTTTATGTATGATTTTGAAACTTTAGTTAAGCGAACTGCACAAGGTTCCAGTAAATGGCTCGCCATGAAACAAGTTAAACCTAACGTGGCTGAAGATATCGCACCTTTATCGGTGGCGGATGCTGATATAAAATTGGCGCCCGAGATTGTTACGGGCTTACAAGCATATTTACAAACTATGGTCTTAGGTTATACCAATCCGACTCCCAGTTATTATGCCGCAGTGGTAGATTGGTATAAAAGAAGACATCATTATCTTATTGAACCCGAGTGGATTGTACCTTCAGCTGGTGTTATTAAAGCGATTCATGATTTAATTAACACTTTTACTAGTGAAGGTGATGGTATTATTATTATGCCACCGGTGTATCATGTTTTTAGTCGAGTGATTAAAGCAACAAAGCGGGAAGTGGTCAATAATCCTTTAATTTATCAAGATAACTACTATACGATTGATTTTAGTGATTTAGAAAAGCAACTGAGTAACCCAAAGAATAAGATTTTATTATTTTGTTCGCCCCATAATCCAATTGGACGAGTCTGGCAAAAAGCAGAACTTTTAAAAGTTAGTGAACTATGCAATAAGCATCAAGTTTTAGTGATCGCCGATGAAATTCACCATGATTTAATTATGCCCGGTTATCAACATCATATTTTTACTAGTATTAACGAAGCCGCCGCCCAAAATACTATTTTAACTGTAGCTACTAGTAAGAGTTTTAATTTGGCGGGTTTAAAAACTTCGAATATTGTAATTCCTAATCCAACCTTACGCACCCAATATTTAGCTTTTTTAGCTACGGCTAATTCTAGTAGTGTCAATGTTTTAGGCTTAAAAGCGACTGAGTTGGCTTATAATGAGGCCGAAACTTGGTTTGAAGGCTTTTTAGCGTTAATCGAACATAATCGCAAATGGCTGACGGAGTATTTAAACGCCAATGTTCCCCAAGTAACAGTTGTCCGGATGGAAGGGACATATCTACAATGGTTGGATTTAACTAAATTGAATTTGAGCTGTGATGAGCTCTTAGCTTTTTTACAAGATCAATGCGATTTCTTTCCTGATGCGGGCCAGAAATTTGGTTTGGCGGGAGCGGGTTTTATGCGGGTGAACTTAGCGACACCTACCTGGGTCTTAAAAGCGGCCTTAGAACGTTTAGCCCAAGGGATTAAGCAGCTTTGATAGTTGCTTATTAGTTAAAAAATGTGATAGAATAAGCACAAACAAAGAAAAAGAGCAGTAAAACAGGCAGGTTTTATAGCGAGCTAATGGCTGGTGAAAATTAGTAAACCAAATGTTTGAACTTACTTTGGAGTGGATTAAAATCCGGTTGACACCGTTATCGTCATTGAGGAGAAATTAAGGTGGTACCACGCAAGCGCGTCCTTAGGTGGTACCTTTTTATTTGGGAGGGTTTATGGTTTATCAACATCAAGTAGTTGAAAAAAAATGGCAAGCTTATTGGGCAGCCAAGGAGACTTTTAAAACGGACATCTTTGACTTTTCTAAACCGAAATATTATTGCTTAGATATGTTTCCTTATCCAAGCGGTAATGGATTACACGTGGGACATCCGCGTGGTTATACCGCCACCGATATTATATCGCGGATGAAGCGGATGCAAGGCTATAACGTTTTACATCCGATGGGTTGGGATGCCTTTGGTTTACCGGCGGAACAATATGCTTTAAATACTGGTAATCATCCAGCCAGTTTCACCGCTGAAAATATTGCGAATTTTAAACGTCAGATTCAAGCTTTAGGCTTATCGTATGATTGGTCCAAAGAAATCGCCACGACCGACCCACAGTACTATAAATGGACGCAATGGATCTTTACGAAATTATATGAACGGGGCTTAGCTTATGTGGCCGAAATTCCAGTTAACTGGTGTCCTGAACTTAAAACTGTTTTAGCCAATGAAGAAGTAATTGATGGCAAAAGTGAACGGGGTGGTTTTCCCGTTGTCCGCGTACCGATGCGCCAATGGGTCTTAAAAATCACGGCGTATGCGGAACGATTATTGGCGGATTTAGAGTCAGTTGATTGGCCTCAATCAACGATTGATATGCAAAAAAATTGGATTGGAAAATCAGTGGGTAGTGAAGTTGAGTTTCAAGTGGCTAATCATCAGCTAAGCTTTACCGTCTTTACCACCCGGGCGGATACGCTTTTTGGGGCGACTTATTGTGTCTTAGCACCAGAACATCCTTTTGTCTTAGAGATCACCACGCCGGAACAATTACCAGCGGTCAAAGATTATATTAAACTGGTTTCAACTAGATCAGATCTAGAACGGACCGAGTTAAATAAAACCAAAACCGGCGTCTTTACCGGGGCTTATGCAATTAATCCGGTGAATCAACAAGCCGTTCCCATTTGGATTGCGGATTATGTTTTAGCTAGTTATGGTTTTGGGGCAATTATGGCTGTTCCTGCCCATGATGAGCGGGACTATGAATTTGCGCAAAAATATGGCTTAGAAATTAAACCGGTTTTATTAGGACCAGATGAAACCTTACCCTATACTGGCGATGGTTTGCACATCAATTCAGATTTTATTAATGATTTAGATACGGCTAGTGCTAATCAAGTAATGAATAAATGGCTTAAGGACCAGCAAGTTGGTCAAGCTAAAGTGACTTATAAACTACGTGATTGGCTCTTTTCGCGGCAACGTTATTGGGGTGAACCCATTCCAATCGTACATTTACCCGATGGTAGAATGAAAACTGTTGGCTTGGCTGATTTACCCTTAGAGTTACCAGCCACGGATAA
>CAZAZP010000019.1:4251-18949 GCA_964489695.1 uncultured Erysipelotrichaceae bacterium
GTTAATACCTTAGAACCATTTCAAAAATTATTCCATCAAGGCATGATTTTAGGTGAAAATGGTGAAAAAATGAGTAAATCACGCGGGAATGTGATTAATCCGGATGACTTAGTGGCAAGCCACGGGGCGGATGCTTTTCGGGTCTATGAGATGTTTTTAGGTCCACTTGAAGCCGCTTTACCTTGGAATACTAATGGCGTAGATGGAGCCCGGAAATGGTTAGACCGGGTGTATCGCTTATTTTGGGCCAGTGATAAATTAAGTTTAACCAATAGTGGCGAACTTGATTACTCCTACCATCAAACAATCAAGAAAGTGACACATGATATTGAGACGCTTAATCTGAATACCGCAATTTCTCAAATGATGATTTTTATTAATGATTGCTATAAAGCTGAAAGTATTTATCAACCTTACGCCGTAAATTTCTTAAAGATGTTTAGTTGTTTCGCGCCACATCTCGGGGAAGAACTCTACCAACATTTAACCCAAGCGGAAACAGTCGCTTACGCTAGCTGGCCCACCTATGACGAAAGTAAATTGATTTTAACCACTTCGACCATCGTCGTCCAAGTTAATGGCAAGTTACGGGGGAAGATCGAGTTACCAACCGATAGTGACCAAGCGATTGTCGAACAAGCTGCTTTAGCGATTGAAAACGTTCAAAAGAGTTTAGCTGATTTAAAAATTATGAAGATTATTGTGGTTAAAAATAAATTAGTTAATATTGTGGCGAAGTAATATTCCAGTTTTGATTTAAACTGCTTGATAAGCTAAGGCTGGTCTGGTAATGATCTTAGTTAAATCCGCGCCAGCTAAGTAATTTTTAGCTTGGGCACCGTTAAGCATAACTGGCATCCGTTCATGAATAAAAGCAATGTCTAAGCTTGCGGGTTGGGTAATAATTACACAAGCATTAGTCGTTGGTTGTTTTTGGTAGATGCCCGCTAAATAGATAAGGGGGGCACTGGTGGCGATTTGGTATTTGGTTTTAGCTTGCCACTCATAATAGCCACTGGCTAAAATTAAACAACGATGCTTTTGATAATCAGCTTTAAAAAGGGGTTTTTCGTTGATGGTTTCTAAGCGCGCATTAATTAATAGTTGTTTTGACCAGGTTGGTTTTAGACCCCAGTTATAACTAGCAAAACTCTGCGCTGTTTTTACTAAGATTGGACTACTAGGAAAAATCTCATTAAAACTAACTTGGTTTAGTAATGAGGCAGGTAATTCTGGCAAATAGGTTTCAATTGTTTCTTTAACTAAATAGTAACGGCCACACATAATTTAGCTCCTTACGGTAATTGATAAATTATAATCTCAGGGGTGGAAAAGAAGCGGACATCTTTATTTTTGCTCCCCCAACCCGTAGTCAGGTGAAGCACGGTTTGATTTTGTTGGGTTTGACCGAGTGGATAATGGGCATTGCCCTGATTTGAACTTTCAGTTTTAAACCAAGGAAAGTTAACTTGATAATATTGGCTTTGCGCAGCTAAAAAATAATCAGCTTTTTCTAAGGGTATTAGTTGACTACTATCGGGTGTATGACTGATTACTAGCGTAAATAGGTTGGGGTTAATCCCCGCAAACGCTGTTTCTACATCGATAGTGCTATTGAGCATATTTTCTAAGCCCACTAGTTGAATAACTGCCTCACTGCCAGAGTATAATTTTCGGTTTTCATTAGTTAAAACTTCAAAACCACTTTGAAAAAGTATTTCAGTCACTTGGTTATTTAAAGTGGGATGACTTAGATCTTCATCGCCTAAGATCGCAAATTTACCGCGAGGGGCTAAAATGCTTTTTAAGCCAGTGGTAATACTACTTAACTCTGCTTCACTTGGTTCATAATTTTCATCAAATAAATCACCTAAAAAGATGACGATATCTGGTTGGGCTTCGGCTAATTTAGTGATAAATAGCTCAAAGCGGGAAGTGTTTAAAAAGGGACCAAAATGAACATCACCAAAAAAAGCAATTTTTAATTGTTGGTAATCAGCGTTTAATTTTTCGTGGGTTAAATTATATTGAGTTAATTTTAAGCGGTTTGGTGCATAGTTATGGGCATCAAAAACTAAGCCACCGATAATTAAAAAACTTATTAGAAAAAATAAAACCGAAAATTTTGATTTAGTTTTCATTATTTTAAAATTTGGATTTCTGGCTTTAATTGATAGCCAGTTTTTAGATAAACGGTGGCTTGAATATAAGCAATTAAATCGAGAAAGTCAGCACTACTAGCTTGGTTATCATTAATTAAAAAACCAGCATGTTTAGCACTAACAGCGGCTCCATGAATGTGATAGCCTTTCAGCTCACATTGATCGATTAAAGCAGAAGCATAGTTATGCGGCGGACGTTTAAACGTACTACCAGCACTATGTTTATCTAGTGGTTGTTTAGTAGTGCGGCGTAACATAAAGTCATCCATTTTTTCTTTAATAATGGCGGGATTACCTTTGGTTAAACTAAAGGTTACCGAAACAATACAGCTTGGATGGCTCATAAAGTAACTATGGCGGTAAGCTAATTCGCATTGGGCTAAATTGAAGTTAATCATTTGTTGGTGTTCATCAATAAACTCACAAGCTTTGACGACATCTTTCATCTCACCATCGTAAGCTCCAGCGTTCATATATAAAGCACCACCGATGGAAGCGGGAATTCCATACAAGCATTCCATGCCTGTTAAACCTTGATTTAAAGCAAACAGACAGACATCTATTAATAAAGCACCCGCTTGACACTTAATCGTGGTTTCATCGACTAAAGTAATCCTGCTAAATTTTGGTCCTAAATAAATTACGACACCTTTAACCCCATAATCTAAGATTAAGGTATTAGAACCATTCCCTAAGAGATGGTATTTGATTTGGTGGGTTTGACAAAGCTTTAAAACCGTTAATAACATGGTTTCATTTTCTATTTCCACCAAGTATTCCGCCGCTCCACCAATCTTTAAACTGGTATAGGGGGCTAAATGAACATTGGTTAATAATTTAATATCTTCGGCTTGAAAGATTTGAACTAGATCCATAGCTACTCCTTTGCTTCTTTATTATACCGATAAATAATGCATAAGTAAAACAGACGTTTTATGTTATAATGAAAAACATGGAAACGACTCAAAGAAATGAAAATCCACAATTCTTAAAAAGATTTTTACCATATTATCGCCCTTATCTAGCGGTATTATTTATTGATTTGTTTAGTGCGGGACTTTCAACTTTAGGTGATATTATTTTACCACTGTTAGTTCGCCAAATTACAAATTTAGCTATTACCGACTTAGCTCAGTTAACAGTTAAATACTTAGTGTTAGTTGGAGCGGGTTATATTTTAATTCGTTTAATTGATACGGTGGCGAATTATTATATGCAATCAATCGGTCATATCATGGGTTCCAAGATTGAAAAAGATATGCGATCTGATTTGTTTGCTCATTTACAGAAATTATCTTTATCATTTTTTAATGAAAATAAAATTGGTCAGATTATGGCCCGAATTACTAGTGACTTAAATGATATTACTGAGTTTGCTCACCATTTCCCTGAAGAAATGTTTATTGCTTTATTAAAAATTACCTTATCATTTTTTATTTTATTAACCATTAATGTTCAATTGACAGCTTTAATCTTTATTGTTTTACCCATCATGATTTATGTAGTTAGAAAATTTAATCGCAAAATGCGCCAAGCTTTTGCGGATACTAGACGCCATATTGGTGAATTAAACTCACAAGTAGAAGATAGTTTATTAGGGATTCAAGTCGTCAAAGCTTTTGCCAACGAACAAATTGAGATTGACAAATTTGAAGCGGGAAATTTGAAGTTTTTAACGTTAAAAGAACGAATGTATTACATCATGGCCAGTTTTCAAGTTGTCACGCGCTTTTTTGATACTTTAATGTATATTATTGTGATGGTGGTTGGCGGCTTATTTTTGATGCAACAACAAATTTCTGCGGCTGATTATGTCGCTTATTTAATGTATATTACGACTTTACTAGCTTCAGTACGACGGATGGTCGAATTTATGGAACAATATCAACGGGGCATGACCGGGGTTAGTCGCTTTTTTGAAGTAATGGATGCGGATATTGAAATATTTGATGAACCTGATGCCATAAATTTAGCTAATACGAGTGGTGAAATTATTTTTGATGAGGTGTGTTTTAGATATGAAGCTAGCGAAGAGCGCGTGCTTAATAATTTAAGCTTTAAAGTTGCTCCAGGTGAGAATGTGGCTTTTGTTGGACCGTCCGGAGCTGGTAAAACGACAATTATTCGGCTGTTACAACGTTTTTATGATGTCAAACAAGGGGCCATCTATTTAGATCAAAAAGATATTCGGACAATAGCTTTAAAATCTTTACGCAATCAAATTGGGGTTGTCCAACAAGACGTTTATTTGTTTTCCGGGACGATTAAAGAGAACATCGCTTATGGTAAACCAACCGCTAGTTTAGCTGAAATTAAACAGGCAGCGAAACTGGCTGGAGCGGAGCGCTTTATTGAAGAATTACCTAGTGGTTATGAGACTTATGTGGGTGAACGGGGTACCAAATTATCTGGGGGCCAAAAGCAACGAATTGCGATTGCGCGTGTCTTTTTAAAAAATCCACCAATCTTAATTTTAGATGAAGCAACTTCTGCTTTAGACAATGAAAATGAACGTATTATTCAAGAATCACTGGAACAATTAACCACCGGGCGAACAACAATTACAATTGCACATCGACTTACCACGATTAAACAAGTTGATCGAATTATGTTTTTAACGCCGGAAGGGATTGTTGAAAGTGGTTCGCATCAAGAGCTTTTAGCACGTCATGGGCACTACTATGATCTTTATCAGTTGTATACGGATAATCATTAAATTATTGAAACATCAGCTTTAAAGTATTATAATCAAATCATTAGAGGTGAGTAATGGCTGAGTTTAAAGATCGGCAGATTCGCATCAGTAATATTCCACCGGTTAAAGTCCGCTATCGCTTGACGAACAAACCAAGCTTGGCGTTACTGACGTTGGGAGTTTTTGGATTAGTTTTATTAGAAACTAGTTTGCCTTGGGTTGGTTATATTTTTTTAATTTTAACTATTTTCTTTTTGTTTTTCATTCCGACAAAAACTCAGCTGGCTTTAACCGATGAGTTTTTAGTTTACTATTTAATGCAAAGTGATCACGAGTGTTTAATTATCTATTATCAAGAAGTAGCTAGGTGGAAACTAGTGAAACAATATGGTCGGGAAGCTTATTTACTACTAACTTGTTTAGATGAAGCCACTTATGAATTAAATGTGATGAATCCTATTAAGGTAGCTAGTTGGTTGCGCCAATATTTAGCTGATAAAGAAATCAAATAAAGAGAGGGAACTTGATGAAAGATTATAATAATGCCTTTTTCTGGCAGAAAGTCGACACACTGTTATTCTCCAGTAAAATAGAAATAACTAAAAATAAAAATGATGTTCATAATGAATTTACTAATTTAAAGTATCCGGTCGCTTATGGTTATTTAAAATCTGAGGATACTACTGTAAAGCCAATTAATCTTTATTTAGGTGAACATGGTCATAGTGTTGAGGCGATTATCATCACGGTCGATATCTTGAAAAAAGATATGGATATTAAATTACTCATCGGCTGTAATAAGGAAGAAGTCTTACTCATCTTATATTTCTTAAACCAAACCGATTTCCACAAAACTGTCTTAATTAAGCGGGGCGAAGAAATCCCAGCTTGGGCTGTTTCAGAATAAACCTTATTAGTAAGGTTTTTTTTAGGTTTCAAGGACCAGTATTATAATACTTTAACGAGGTGAACAGAGTGAAGGGTATTATCTTTTCTGCTGGTTTATTTTTAGTTATTCTTAATTTATTTTTAGCTATTATTTGGTATACCGATTATGAAAGTGCCCGCAGCACTAGCAGTACTGCTTTAAAGCGGAGTTTAGCTTATACAGTTGAAAATGGCTTATTACACAATGAACGTGGTGCGACGGCCTTATTAACTGAGCTTAATGCGACACTAACCCCATTACTCCGCCCGGATTTATCTTATGAATTACAGTTAGTTGGTTATCAAGCTTCACCCTTATTTTTTCGGATTCGTCTTGTGGGTCAGAAATCACAACAACTGGGGTATTCGTTTTTGTTAGAGGAAACGATCATTGAACAAGCTAAGTGAGCAGGGAAAGTAGGGTAGTATGTTTGATTTTCAAGCCTTAAATGTTTTTATCCAAGATGAATTAGTAACAGATATCAATTATAATGGCCAAACGTTATGGATAGACCATTTAGAACGAGGTCGCTATTGTTTAAACTCTTTTGAAGATAAAGCTTTAATCGAAAAAATTTGTTTTCAAATTGCGAATTATACTAATCAACCGTTTAATCCTTCTAATCCTATTTTAGAGCATGAAATAGATAACTTACGGATTAGCTTATTTCATCCGAGTATTTGTTTATCAGGTTTAAGTTTATCGATTCGTAAAACCTTAAATCGGTTACGATATAACGCCGATTTGTTAAAGCAACAAAAGTTCGCTTCGGCTTCCGTCATTGATTTTTTACCGGTATTAGTTTTACAGCATTGTAATATTTTAGTAAGTGGTTTACCAGGAGTGGGTAAAACTGAATTGATAAAATATTTAGCTAGTTTTATCCCAGCGCCAGAACGCATTATTACAATTGAAGATACTTTAGAAATGCATTACCATGAGTTATTCCCTAAAAAGGACAGTTTAGCGTTAAAGGTACACTCAGATTTTTCTTATCAAGCCGCGATTAAAGCTAGTTTAAGGCAAAGACCAGATTGGCTTTGTGTTTCAGAAATTCGGGGTGAAGAGGTTTTAGCGGTAATGCAAAGTGTTTCAACTGGGGCTAAGCTTCTAAGTACGGTCCACGCCGATAGTGCTAGTCAAATCCCTAAGCGCTTATTACATATGTTTCCTGGCAATGAGCTAACCAACGAAGCCTTACTTCATTTAATTTATGAAACGATTGATTTTGGGATCCATTTAGCGAGCAAAATTGAAAATGATAAAGTTGTACGCTATTTAGCCGAAATTGTTTATTTTGAAATTGATGAGAATTTTAATTGTCGTTTACATGTTCTTTATACCGCCAAAAGCCAAAAATTAAGCTTGCCTGCTAGTTTGATTGCTCGTTTTAAAAAGGAGTCCTATGTCAGTTTGGGTTAATATCTTTATTTTGTTAGCTTATTTGTTGTTGTTATATCAATACAGGCGCTTAGTGAAATATTTTCCGTTTACAAAAAAAGGTTATTTGCAGTTAAAACGAGCCTTAACTGTACTAAATCATCATTACAATTTAAAGCTGCATTTGTTTATCATTTTTAATATTTTAGCGCTTGGTTTATTAGTTAGTACCTTATTTCACTTAAAAATCATTAATGCGTTAATGGTAGCTGGTTTAATGATTACTTTTTTTCCGCTAATTATTTTACATTTCTTACGAGAAAAGTATTATGAATTAGAGTTTAATCAACTTAATTATTACTTACAACAATTAATTATAATCTTTAAGGAACAGCCGAAGATTCTTTATTGTTTAAAAACAATTTCACCAACTTTAATTGATCCTTTACAAACTTTATCTAATCAAGCAGTGAAGTTGATAGAACAACAGGGTGATTTATTAGCCGGTTTAACCACGATTGAACAAGTCTATTCCCACTTTATCTTAATCAATTTGCATCGCTTAATGTTAAACGTTGAACAATATGGCAGTCTTAACTATGATTTAGGCTTAAGTATCTTGCAAGATGATTTAGATGATTGGTCTGAAAGTGTTTACCGCTTTAAACAGCAGCAACGTTCGTTTATTTTTAAAGTTTACGCTTTAGTTGGTTTATCGCTAGTGATTAGTTTTTTTGGAATTACAATTTTTAGTCAATTGCCGTTAGCCTTAAATGGTCAACTTTATCAAACCGGGATTTTAGCATTATTAATGATTAACTTAGGCACAATCTTTTGTACAACTTTAACGCTAGGGAAATCTTGGCTAGATCAGGATGAAGTCTTATGAAGATTATTTATTTAGTTTTCATCCTTTTATTAAGTTATGTTAACGTTAGCTATCGTTTATTTAGCTATTTAAAAGAAAATAAATTGGCACAGTTAACCAGCTTATTAGCTATTGATAGTCAGTTGTTGGAACGAAAACGCCAAAATACTATGCGTTATTTAACCCTGTTAGCTGGTTTTTGGCCTTGGATAAATTATCAACCATTCTTTTTACTAATGATATTTTTAGCTTTGACGTTAGCTTATAAATGGCCTTATTGGCGACTCTTACATGAGTTTCAAAACCAACTGAATAAGTTAGCTTATCAATTTCCTATTTGGTTAAGACAGCTCCAAATTTTAATGCAAAATAATACGGTTTATCATGCTTTAAGTTTATCGCTTGATTTAGCACCGGCCAGTTTTAAAGTAGAAATTGAACGCTTAATCACAGAACTAAAACATGATCCATTAAGTTATCAAGCTTATGAAAACTTTATGCAAGCTTATGAATTACGCGAGATCAGAAAAGTAATGCGACTACTTTATCGCTATCAAACCGTTGGACAAAAGGAGGCGTATCAACAATTACAACGGATTATTCAAACCACGTCATTAATTCTCGCTGATCGACGCCAAAAACGCCAAGCTGATTGGCTTAGTTGGCACCAATGGTATGGTTTATTACCACTAGCTGGAGTGACAGTCGTATTTTTACTTTTAATGATAAACGTCTTATTAAGTTTCTTTACGAAAGGGGTAGTTTTATGAAAGCATTTTTTGAAGAATATGGTTTAGTTTTAGTCGTAACGGTGATCGCTACGGGCATGATTATGTTTTCCAATGAATTTAAAGATACGATGCGCGATACCTTACAAGAACAATGGACTGAAATGACCAACAGCCAAAGTGAATGAAAGGGGCGTTTGAGACTAGTGTAGTTTTATTAACGGGCATGCTTTTTTTAGTTTTGGGTTTAAATTTGGTTCGTCTTCCGTTCGCTTATCATCAAGCACGCAGTTATCAAGAGATCATCGTAAATCAGATCGAACGTTACCACCGCTATGATGAGACGGTTGTTTCACTTATCAAAGACCAACAAGCAACTTGCCCAAATTGTGATTATCAAATCAGATTAGCTGATGAGCTACGTTATCAAGTAAAAGTGATTTTCCCGATTAAAATTCCGATTATCAATTTTGAGGTCTGGGGTCAGGTTGTTACTTTAACCCAACCGTTAAATTAATAGGGTGTGATTTTTACCTTTCTGTTGTATGATTAAGAAGGTGATAACATGATTTTAACGCTTGATTTAGGCAATAGTGATTTAGTCGCAATCTTATATCAAAATGAATTAGCCATTAAAAGTAGTCGTTTAGCAGTTAAACTTACTTCAACCAATGATTATTATTTAACCTGGTTAAATGACTTTTTAACACCCCAAGAACTAGCTGGTTTAACTGGTATTATCCTGGGTTCAGTTGTGCCAGCTTTAACCACCCGGTTAGTGCGGATTTTAACTCAAGCGACTAAATTGCCCGTGACACTAGTTGATATTACGGAGTTAAAGGATTTTAAAGCGTTAATTGATAACCCCTTAGAATTAGGGGCTGATTTAATTGCTGGGGCATATGGTGGCTTAAGTAAGTACGCGGGACCATTAATTATTGTGGATGCGGGTAGTGCCACAAAAATTAGTCTAATTAATCCAACTGGTGATTTTGTTGCTTGTACAATTGCGCCAGGCTTAGGCTTAGCGAAGCAGGCGATGTTAAACAAAATCAAACATTTACCAGATTTTGATTTTACGGTTCCAAAAGAAATACTGGGACGTAATACCGTCGATAGTTTAAAAGCAGGCCTGTTATTAGGAACGATTGGTAGTATTCGCTTTCAAAGTGAATTGATGCAACAAGGTTTTCCTACTATTACTAAAATTTTAACGGGTGGTTATGGTTATTATTTAAAAGATGAATTAGCTGAATTTCATTATGAGCCAGATTTAGTGCATGAAGGATTATTAGCAATTTATCAAGCTATGCAAAATTAATGAGGCTTAAATAAGTAAAATCACGTTTAGAAAGACTAACGTGATTTTTTAAATTTAAATTATTCAATAAAGATTAAATTTTATCAAATTTGGTTAATTAAAAAATAATAAAAGGTTAAACCAGCTTAACTGTTAGTTAAGTTTTATGTTTATTATTTTATCGCCAATGGCGTTACCATCTTGATCAAATTAGACAGTTTTTGGATACCCGAGATAAGGAATTCTTTCATCTGTATCAAAATCAACAATCACGATTTTACCACTTTTACCAGCTAAATTATCAGATTTGAAAAATGGAGTATCCCAATATTGGAATTCTCGACTAATTCTACCAACACGAATAATGCCTATTTCACCGGCGTGAGACGAATCATCCCAATGGATTGAGACTTCATAAGCTTTGTGCTTATTTTCAATTTCAAACTCCAATTTGATAACAAAGGTAGCATCGGGGAAAGTTAATGATAAGACGCCATCGGGAAACGTATCATAAAAAGTAACTTCCAAATCATTTTCTTTGGCATAATAGGGTGGTTCAGAATAAGGGTCCGAACTTGAATTAGCGCCAAATTCGACGATAGTCTTTTCGTTTAATGGATTACGAATATAGTGGTCTTCTTTTGTGACAATAAAGAGCTCTAACTTATTTTTATTACCACCAGTCCAGTTTTCTAAATAGGTTTTGATGTCAAGTTGAAAATTAGTCGACAAATCAACAATACACTTACCATTTTCATCTACTTCAAAAGGTCCCAGCGCTCATTGATTGGCTGCTCCGGGTTCTTCATTTCTTTCGGCAACGTGTAAAAAGTAAATAGAGTACTCTCCTCCTTCTTTATTAGTTATCGATTTTGTTTGAATAACTAGTTCTTCTCTTAAGGCAACAGGGTTTTCCTCTTCAGGATCATTTTTCTTATTATTTGAATTACATCCAGAAACAAATAGCGCTAAAACTAATGAAGCTAAGCAAGTTTTAGACATAGATGTTCCTCCTTTCAACCATATTTTAACATAGATAAATTTTTCTTTACACAACTAAAAAAGCTCCTTAATTTTTTATGATTAAGGAGCTTTAAAGTTCTCTTTTTGGGCTTCTGAGATTAATATTATTATCCCGGGACATTTTTTGGGAATGTCGATTTGGTTTTAATAATCTTTTATTAAGCGATAAAATTAATCAATTACTTTTCCAGCTTTTATTCATTATTAGCCCTTTAATGTACCACTATTATTTATAATTAAAGTACTGTATAAAAATAGGATATCTTGATTAGTGAATTCGATTAAGTTTGAAAGAAGCTCTGGCGCAATATATCGAGTATCGATTAAGGTTATTTTTTCGTACGACCCGATTAGTAATGGTGTAATACTGCTAGCAAAAGAATCTCTGAATATGACAAGTTCTTTGCTGTTTTTACAGTCGGGATTAACTATTTCAATAAAAGAAGAAGCACCAGCTAAAAATACTTCGTATTTATCAAAGCTAGCTAATTTATCGAAGGTATAGACAGAATTGAAATTTTTATTATCATAATATTTTACCATAGCACTAGCGGTATATTTATTTTGTAAATAGGTTATTGTTTCAGGCTTTCTATTTACTGCGTATTGACCAGAATAGACTCCATAAAAATTAGGGTCAGTCATTTTAACAAACTCAGCGTCAGAAAGAACAAATCCCATGTTATCAGCGAGTCTTTTTGCCACAGCTATGATATTTTCTTGCTTCCAATGCGTATCGGTTTCATAGTAATCATTTAAATCCAAGAGATCATTTATTTCAATATAATTAATCGCTAAGTTGGCTTTAACGGTATTATAAAGCAAATCATAATCCAGCTTTACAAATAGTTCGTCATTCAAATAATAATTTTTATCCGGGATTATTGCATAATAGAGCTTATTTTCCTGCTTTAGCATTTCAATGATTTGATTAATTTTTAAAGTAAAGTTGGTGATGGATTTAAGGTTGGTTGTCTTTTCCATTTTAAAGATATAATTATCTTTTAAATAAATACCATTATTATCCAATTTCAATAAAAATTTATAATTGATATTAGCTTTAAGTGCACGAAAGTTATCTCTTAAGATAAATTGATCTAAGGTATACTTTTCAAGTTTTTCCATATAAGATCGATCCATGACGTTATTTAATTCTAATTTTGGCATTTCTGCTAGATATCTTCTTTCAGTTTCACTGATTCTTTTATCAGCAATTAAAATATTTAACGTCAAAAATGATATTAATAAGAGAAAAAACGAAATAGAAATAATTTTATTTTTCATAAGCCTCCTAAAACCTAAAATATAAAAATGGATTAAAAGAAGAATCAATTAAATAGGCGGTTGTTGCTACCATTAAGGTTAAATAGTAAAGCGGTTCGAAGGTATTAAAAAGGGTGCTGATTTTCCGGTTTTTAATTTTCAAAATTAAATTTTTAAATAGTGGGGTGGCAGCTAAGATAGACATTATTAATAACATGAGATAACTTCTAAAATAATAAATTGTTTCAACACTGCTAAAGCTTAAATTATTTAAGCCAAACATACTTTTAATCGCGACTAGAAATTCTGTAGTCGAATTTGAGTTAAAGATGACAAAGCCAATTATTATTAAAATTATCGTATAGAAATATTTTATAATTGTTGTTTTTTCTAACCATTTTAATATTTTTACTTTTTCAAGGGTTAAGATAACTGCAAAGTAAAGTCCCCAAATAATAAAGTTCCAAGCGGCGCCATGCCAAAAGCCAGTCAGAAACCAGACAATGAAGATATTTCTGTACCACTTTATTTTACCAACTCTATTTCCACCCAGGGGTATATAGACATAGTCTCGAAAGAAGCTTGATAAAGACATATGCCAGCGCCGCCAAAAATCTGTTATTGATTGTGATATTAAAGGGTAATTGAAATTTTCCAAAAAGCGAAAGCCAAACATTAAACCAAGTCCAATCGCCATATCACTATAGCCACTGAAGTCAAAGTAAATTTGCAGGGTAAAGCCGATCCCTTGTAGCCAATAAGATAAGATACTCTTTGTGGTAATTGTAGCTAACGAAGAGCATAGTTCACCCAGCAGATTGGCGATTAATACTTTTTTAGCTAAACCAATCGAGAACCGCTTTACGCCTTCAGCAAAATTATCAAAACTGGTTTCTCGACTTTTTAGTTCATTAGCAACATCTTTATATCTTACGATTGGCCCAGCCACTAGTTGGGGAAATAATGAGACATAAGTTGTAAAATCTAATAAATTATGCGTTGCGGCTACCTTGCTTTTATAAACATCAATCACATAGCTTAAAGCTTGAAAGGTGAAAAAGCTAATTCCAATTGGCATTATTACTTGCAGATAAGCGATTGATGTCTGAAATAGACTATTAAAATTGCCAATAAAGAAATTACTATACTTAAAATATAATAGTTGGCCAATATTATAAACTAAGGTCAAGATCAAAATCCATTTACTGGTTTTTCGGTATTTTTCAATTAATAGGGCTGCGACATAATTGATAAAACAAGTTAATAATAGGACATAAATATAATTTGGTTCACCATAAAAATAAAATAGTAAACTAAATACTAATAAAACAATATTTTTAAATTTCTTCGGAACAACAAAATATGTAATAAGAAGTATCGGTAAAAAATAGTATAAAAATATAATGCTAGAAAATAACATATTCTATTCCTCTTTATTAAAAAAATCTTCTTACGAAGATTAAAATCTATAAATTATTAAAACCATTTTCTAACTTTTCAGCTAGATCATTTGATGACATTATTAGAATAATTAGATTTCCTTTATTTTTTACAATAACTTTTTCAGCTTCGACACAAATCCATTTACGTGGATCAACATTGTCTTTAATTTTTGTTTTAATTGCTTCGGTATCAGCTTTATCTTCAACTCTTAAAAGAACTACTGAATGTGCGATTGAACCAATCCCTGATTCACTGGCTAAAGCTTCAACGAATTCAATCTCAGCTGTTCCTAGATAGTTTTCAATATTATCTTTACTTAATTCAATATTTTCTAACATCATTGGTTTTTCATCATCAGCTACTTCTTGATAGACACTACTCATGATGCTTTCTAAAGATCCTACAACGTTACTAGACTTCTTATTACAACTACTTAAACCAATTGCTAGTGTTAAAACTAACATCAAAACAGTTACTCTTTTAAACATATTCATATTTCCTCTCCTCATGTTTATATTTTGCAGGTATTTTGCAAAACAGCATCATTGTATCACCTTTTTAGTGACTTTAATCATTAATGAGATACTTTTGCTGGTTAGCAGGTATTTTTGACTAACAATTTTTTAATTTTTAAGATTTAAGCTTAATTTGTGAGAGATAAATTTAAAGATATTCAAATAATATTAGTGTTTTAGCTGAGCAACTAGAAAGACCATTTTTGAGATGTTTATTACTATTTTGGGTCATATTTTAGTTTTTAAGTTTCTTTAGTAGTTTTTAATATTATAAAAGCCTCACTAGTTTTGACTAAGGAGGCTTTTATTTAGCTACTCTGCTGAGTAGTTTGATTTTCAATGGGGCTTTACTCATCTATTTTCTCAGCCCACAAACTCACTAGCTGAGAACAC